>NZ_LGSU01001479.1 GCF_002260545.1 Hydrocoleum sp. CS-953
CTTTGATGAAGGTTAATTTACTATTAATATATCTGGTAGAAAATTCTATAAAAATAGTAATTTTTGATAATTAAAACATTAAAAAAAAATCATTAATCAAGTAGAAAACCAAAAATATAAGAAAGATTGTAGACCCTCTATTAGGTAGGTCTAAATTAAAGGTTAAAAAAATTGTAGGGTCAGGTTTAACCTACTTTGGAGGTAGATTAGCAATTTATATTATGTCCGGTAGAACACTTATAATTAGGTTCGTAGTTTTGCTCTAGNCCGAAAACTATTAGGTAGGTCTAAATTAAAGGTTAAAAAAATTGTAGGGTCAGGTTTAACCTACTTTGGAGGTAGATTAGCAATTTATATTATGTCCGGTAGAACACTTATAATTAGGTTCGTAGTTTTGCTCTAGCCCAAACATAAATTGTGGGCTAGAGCAAAACTACAAACAAAAAGTTAGTCTATCAACCAAAAGCTTTGGCAGTACGGGGCGAGTTTATCTCATTCTGGCAAACTACCTTGAATACAGTAATACTTCCAAATTTCTAATACATTTAGCAGAAGTAAGCAAATTACTAAATTCTTATGGGTAGTCCTGCATTGTAATGGTGAAGATATATATTTTTTAATTTCTTCTCACGCTCCCGCACTCCCCACACTCCCCACACTCCCCACACTCTATCTACCATTACTATGCACCACCACCTTCTTATGTTGCTGCAATTGAACAACGCAGATAATCTCCTAACTCCTAACTCCTAACTCCTAACTCCTGACTCCTACCCTTACCCATAAGACTTTTTCAGCAAAACCTAACTTGCATCCTGTAACTCCCCTGGACTCACAGAAAATGTTTGAGTTTCTGAAGCACGTTTGACCGTAATTTTTAGAGGTTTACCAATTTCACTTTCCTGAACTATATTCTGTAATTCTTCAGCAGTGGTAATTTTTTGACCATCAATTTCTGTAATCACATCCCCACGTCGTAAACCGCCTTTAGCTGCTGGACTACTAGGAATTACCTGTGCTATTAAAACACCTCCAGTGTCAGGAAGTTGTATTAAGGAATTAGGATTTTTATTAAATCTTTGAATGATTTCTGGAGTCAAAGTAATCATCCGCACTCCAATGTAAGGACGAGGTATACTTTCACCTTTAGCTAACTTTTCTTGAATCACTTTTGCTTCATCTATAGGTATGGCAAACCCAATACCTTGCCCATCAGCACGAATAGCTGTATTAATGCCAATCACTTCTCCCTGAGAATTTAACAACGGACCCCCAGAATTACCGGGGTTAATGGCAGCATCAGTTTGAATAAAATCCAGGCGTTTATCAGGAATACCAACTTCCGAACTGGCGCGGTTGAGGGAACTCACAATACCCAAAGTGACTGTATTATCTAATCCCAGGGGGTTTCCGACAGCGATCGCCCAATCTCCAACTTTTACTTCACCAGAATTTCCTCTGTTTTTCATGTCGAATATATGGCTCTAGACACTATGCAAAAGAAAAAGTCAAAGCTATAGCAAATATTGTTCACATTCCTAGACAAACCATGCTAACCTTGAGTAAAGTAATTCAATGTTAGTAATGGCCAAATCTCACGGTTCCTTGAGAGGGATAGAAACAAAAATTGAATACCATCCTATATTTGAAGAACTGGGAGCATTGTATGAATCCTGGAAACGGTCTGCCCTCAACTGGATGCAAGCTGAGAAGTTGTCAGAATCAGAAGTAGAAAAGCGTCTAATGAAGCAGTTTAATCTTCAGTGGGCATGGGCTGATTCAATTGCTACTGAAGCGACTCAATGTTTAAACCAATTAAAAACAGCTAAGAACAACTATATCTCTAAATTAGAGTTACAAATCCAAGCTAAAACAACTGCTACAAAAAAACTCATCACTAAACTAGAAAAAACTTTAAAATTAGCAAGGAAAAAAGGTTTCCCAAATATACAGGCTCGAAATAAATTTCAGAATCAGTTGTTAGGCTTAAAAAGCAAAATTCATAAAATAGCCAGCCTGAAACGAAAATTAAAGGAGTTAAAAAATACAGAACGTTTACATATTTGTTTTTGCTCTCGGAAATTATTTAACGCTCAACATAATTTAGCAGAAAACGGATATAAAACCCTAGATGAATGGGGTGTTGATTGGAGAAAAAAACGATCTGGCAGGTTTTTCTGTGTGGGAAAATCTCAACCAGGCGGTGGAACTATGATGAAAGTTTTCCCATTAGAAGAAGATGACAAATATCAACTAGAGATTCAACTACCTAGACCATTACAGGGTAAATATAGTCAGAAAATACAGTTAGAATTTTCTGTTTTAGATAGAGTAGGTAGATATAGAAGCTCAGATTTAGATTATGCCATAAATAGTTTGAAGCCCATTACAATTCAAGTTTTTCGTAGGGAACATAAACAAGACAATTGGTATATACATCTTTCTACTTATGTACAAGAAATTCCAGTAGTTCATACTAGAAAAAATGGTTGTATAGGTATTGATTTTAATGCTGAGTCGATTTCAATGACTTATGTGAAGTGGGATGGCAACATTGAATATTTAAAATAAATCCCGTATAAATGGAAAAATCAAACTACAGGACAACGGCAAGCATCCATGAGAAATAGTGTTTCTCAAATTGTCGAATTAGCAGAATTTTTTGAATGCGCTATTGCCATTGAGTCTCTAGATTTTAGTAAGAAAAAGGCTAAAATGAGTGGATATTGTAAAGTTTATAATGAAATGCTTTCTAATTTATCTACTGGAATGTTTAGAGAAGCTTTAGCATCGTGTTGTAGAAGATTTGGAGTTGAATTAATTAAAGTAAATCCAGCTTTTACCAGCTTGATAGGAATGATTAATTATATGGGTAAATACGGCCTAAACAGTGGCACTGCTGCTGCTTTAGTGATTGGTCGTAGAGCCTTAAACTTATCAGAAAAAATCCCCAAATGTTTGTTGAGACCGGAGGATGTCAACAAACATGATTGGAGTCATTGGCGACGAGTTGCTAGTTTTATTAAACTACATCGTATCCGGAGGACTCAACTTTTTCAATGGAGGAAAGCCCGCTTAGGGAATCCTAACCCATAGTTTGTGGGCGGAACATGAACTTTCACAGCAAGTACACATTGAAACGGGTGAGCCACAAAATCATTTGCACTCACCGATGGCAAATGTCTAGCGCGTGTCTAGTTTTCAAGAAGGTGAAATTGTCATGGTGTACTATAATGACTTATTTTTGATATGGTGATAAATAAAATTATAAACATTGAGGAAAAGCCAAGCCTTAACGAAGTCAGAAGTTAGTAGGGGCGAATGGCCATTCGCCCCTACAGATAGGGCAGTCGTCGGATTGGCGACGTATGTTTTTGTCACGGGGATGTGAGCAACTCTCCAAAAACATTTCACCTTAAAAGGCGAAGTTGCGCGACCCAATTTTTTTGATAAATTTACAGCGGTTGTCAAAAAAGTAGACTACAGTAGGGACGTTCCATAGAACCTCCCTACAAGGTTTTGATTATGAAGATGTGGTTCATCAATCTGAAAAGCGCTATAAAGTCCTTGGCTAATAGCTGCGGAACCTGGCCTTATACGATGGTGGCGATTTAGTAAGGCCAGGTTCAGTCCAATCCTTAATGAAAACTCCCATTCCAATTGTTGCCAGCCCTTTATTCATGCACCTTTTTAAGTATTTAATAAGTAGTTTTTGTTAACTGATAGCACTAAATACTGAGGATATTTACGGAGAGTACCTCAATTGATGAAGATTTGATGAAGTTGGCGAAATGCTCTTGACACTAGGGGTGGGAGCATTTAAGATTATATTCAGTTAACTTTTTCATCAATCGATCATCTACGAGTGGGAGGATGACAAACGTCTCTTCCTGGAAATACCATAAGAAGTAAGGATGTTGGTGATTTTGGCTATGATTGTGCTTTGATAGGCATAGCCTAACTATTAACTGAAAAGCATTTTATATTTTGCTAAATTTAGGTTTGATAGCTAGATTTACCAACGCCGAAGTAAGATATTGAGATCATCAACTGATGAAAACAAAAAATTAGGAGAATAGTTGACAATGAACAGAACTAAATTTTTACCAACCTTAATAGCAACTACTACAATGTTCTTTGCAACAACAGGAAAGGTTGAAGCTATTACTTTTGCTGGAACAACATCTGGTTCATGGGGTCTACCTGCTGTATCTACTGGTATCGAATCTCTCTCAAATCAAAACGGTGGCACAAACAACAGACTAACTTGGGGAATTCCTGCAGCTTGGTCTTTCAAAAATTATGTTCAGTATGACGGTTTAGGTTTCAGCACGGATGTAAATACTTTATTTGCTGTTGGTGATTTAACCTATCGTAATGGTGCTACTTTCTATGGTTTTAATGGAGACTTTCCTCTAGAAATTGAATTGTCTTTTACTAATTCTTTCAACAATGCAGAAAGCTTAAACTACACCTTCAATATTTTCAATACTCCTAATATTTATAACGACCCAGTTTTAGATGGAGATATACTTACTTTTACCGCTAATGATCTGACGAATGATACTTTTAATTTTGGTGGAGTAGATTACACCTTGAAATTAGCTGGTTTTTCTAGTGACGGTGGTAATACTTTTCTCAGTGAGTTTAACTCCCCAGAAAATTCAACAGCAGAGGCAACATTATATGCTGAGATTATCAAAGTTGATGTTCCCGAACCCACAACAATAGCTGGTTTAGGTTTACTAGGTGTATTTATAATAGGTTCATTGAAGAAAAAGAGTTAATAGTAGGTTTCAGGTAAATGGTAAACAACTGGGATCGGAGGAGAGGTCTCATTGACTCAAAATTCCCCACCCTACATGTACTATATTTTCCTGCAAAGTAACCCAATGATAATTAACAAATCAAGAAATAATTTTGATTAACTAGCGTCCTGCAATTCGCCACGGCTAGAAAATGTTTGAGTTTCTGAACCACGTTTGACCGTAATTTTGATCCGTTATATTCATGCCAACCCCAAGGCAGCAGGGATGAGAGAAGGCTTTTTCTACGACTTCAGTAACTATGGTACTTCTGAAAAACTAACCACGGATGCCATTGAGTAATGCCATCCAGCTTTTTTTGAGTTGGGTTCATCCCTAGAAGAATGCGCCGACAAATACAAAGGTTTCTCTCGCCGTTATACACCTAGGAAAAAACCAACCAAGAAAAGCGACTGGGGTAAAAGAATATTGAGAGGGATATTAAGCAAAGTTCCTAAAACAAAAGTATCCCCCGGACAAATACCGTTACCATTTTTGATAGAAAAAATTGTCTTGATAGAAATTCCAGCAATAGCTGAGACAGCGATACATTTTATTAAAGCGAACCGTTTTCCCTATATNTTTTTGATAGAAAAAATTGTCTTGATAGAAATTCCAGCAATAGCTGAGACAGCGATACATTTTATTAAAGCGAACCGTTTTCCCTATATTGGTGTGGGTTAGTAGGGGCGGTTTTTTTCAGTTCATATATTATCAGTGTGATTTGTAGGGGCGGGTTTATTTCATTTTGTTGAATTCCTATTAACATTCTAGGGGAACCCGCCCCTACGTCAACCGAATGTATGAAAAATTTGTAGAGGCGGGTTTCACTAAAAATCTTGTGATAATTGATTGATTCACCAAAACTCCCCCGCTTTCAACCTGATATTGGGTAATGCTGATATTGATAACTACGCGGAATGGGGGCGGGTTTATCTAATCAAATGTGAAAACTCATTAATTTAACAGGGAAACCCGCCCCTACTATTTCAACATTTTAGGTGTCTCACGCGACTACAAGTTTGGCTATAACTATCAGCCCAAAAATTCGATATTTTTATAACCTGAAATGGTGCGTTACGACGGATTCCTAAATACCTTTCACAGTCTAAATTTTAGCCGTATAACGCACCCTACGGGAGAGTTTAAACTCGTAAATTAGTTGGGTTTTTCTCCAACACGAGTCCAAGCAGGATAGGCAAACTGATACGCCTTAATGTTGACAAAACCCGCTTCTTGCAGTAACTTATCTGGATTAACTTTTAACCATTGCTCTTTATAGGGTTCAAAAAAGCCTCTATATGAGTGCAAGTCTCCAGGGAGCGTATCTGTTACAACTAAACGACCGCCTGGAGAAAGAATTCGCCAGCATTCTGCTAGAATAATTTGCTTAATTTCATCAGGACATTCATGGAGAAGATAAGTCATATTGAGAGCATCAACTGAATTATCTGGCAGTTCAGTTTTTTCCACTAAACCATGTTTCCAATGTAAATTGGGAATATCCTTGTGGTATCGGCGACCAACTACAATCATAAACGGAGAAGCATCCCATGCTGTTACTGTCGCAGAAGGGAGATAACGAGNAGAATAATTTGCTTAATTTCATCAGGACATTCATGGAGAAGATAAGTCATATTGAGAGCATCAACTGAATTATCTGGCAGTTCAGTTTTTTCCACTAAACCATGTTTCCAATGTAAATTGGGAATATCCTTGTGGTATCGGCGACCAACTACAATCATAAACGGAGAAGCATCCCATGCTGTTACTGTCGCAGAAGGGAGATAACGAGCAATAGCTGCTGCATCGTCTCCAATACCTGCTCCCAAGTCTAAAATGTGGCGAGCATCTTCAGGAAATAATTTGGCGATTTCGTCTCTGACTCCGAGCGATTTTCGTGGATGAGCATTTTCTAAAATCGCCTCCATTGCTACTCGATTACCAACTGCTGCAGTTTTTGACAAGTATCCTCCCAAAACACTATGAAAAGGCTGAAGATAGTATTGAGGATATTCAATTGGTTCAAAAGTA
Source organism: Hydrocoleum sp. CS-953 (assembly GCF_002260545.1). Classification (GTDB taxonomy): domain Bacteria; phylum Cyanobacteriota; class Cyanobacteriia; order Cyanobacteriales; family Microcoleaceae; genus Trichodesmium. The sequence goes on from NZ_LGSU01001479.1 coordinate 6,840, forward strand.
GATAATTCTGATTCCCAATCAATTTCGTCTAAATTTGGTGCTTCTTGAAACTGCATCCTTGTCATAACTCGCATCATGGCATCCTTGGGTCCAGAAGAGTATAATTCTGTTTTAATCTGTTTTCTCTGTGTTTCCAAGTCTAGAGTTTTCCAAGCAGGGTCAGGTTGTGATGCCAAATTGCTGAGAATTTGATTTATAGTAGTTGCTGCAATTTCCATGATTTTTTTCTTGTTATAAGTTTTTGAGCTGAACTTTTATTATTGTAAGACTTTCCAGAAAACATTCCTAGAATATTTTGCCAGTTTCAGGTATCAAGTCGAGTACTCTAGTAGTGGACCGACACAGCTAAAAATTTGCATTAGGGAATAGGGTAGGAACGTTGAATGCAACGTCCGTAGGGGAGAAAGATTGTTGAATTTTGCTATAACTATCAGATACAGCTATTTCAGTCTAGTAGGGTGCGTTAGGCGCTTACTAAAAACTACGGTTGAACTGCAAATATTATGTTGCACCGTAACGCACCGTTGAACCAACACATCTAAAATGGTGCGTTACGACGGATTGCTAAATACTTTTCATAGTCTAAAATTTAGCCGTCTAACGCACCCTACAAATTTTACTAAAAGCTGAACAAAGACAACTCTTGATTTATCGCTTCACCAATTTCTTACTCAACTTCCGCAACCGAACCGACTCCGGTGTAATTTCCACCAACTCATCAGGTCCGATATATTCCAACGCCCGCTCCAAACTCATATCCACAGGCGTTTGCAACTGCACCAATTCATCCCCAGTTGCAGAACGATGGTTTGTCAACTGCTTAGTTTTGCAAACATTCAAATCTAAATCTTGAGGGCGGTTATGCTCTCCCACAATCATACCTTTATACACCTTCGTACCAGGAGTAATAAAGAATACTCCACGATCTTCAGCATTTTTCAACGCATAAAAAGTCGCCACACCTTCCTCAAAAACAATAATCACCCCATTGCGTCGAGCTTCAATTTCACCAACCAACGGACGATAATCTAAGAAACTGTGGTTCATAATACCTTCCCCACGGGTAAGACGCATAAAGTCACCCCGGAAACCAATCAAACCACGAGCAGGAACAGAAAATTCTAATTGAGTCCGACCATTTGTACCCACTTGCATATTCTGCATTTCGCCTTTGCGCTGACCTATTCTTTCGATGCAACCACCGACCGCATCTTCGGGAACATCCATAACTAATAGTTCAAAAGGTTCGCATGGTTGACCGCTGACTTCTCGGTAAATAACTTGAGGTTGCGCAACCTGAAACTCATAACCTTCTCGGCGCATAGTTTCAATCAAAATACCCAAGTGCAGTTCCCCACGACCGGAAACAGAGAACTTTTCTGGAGAGTCAGTTTCTTCTACTCGTAATGCAACGTTAGTTTCTAATTCTCGCATCAGGCGATCGCGCACTTGTCGAGAAGTTACAAATTTTCCTTCTTGACCTGCAAATGGAGAGTCATTTACAGAGAAAGTCATTTGTAGAGTAGGTTCATCTACTTTAATCAAAGGTAGAGCTTGAGGTTCGTTAGGACAAGTAATAGTTTCACCAATATTAGCATCACTAAAACCAGCAACTGCCACAAGATTACCAGCAGCAGCTTCTTGAATCTCAATGCGTGCCAAACCTTCAAATCCCATTAACTTTGAGATTTTTGATTTGACAATTGTGCCATCTTCTTTTACAATAGCCGCAGGTTGACCAGCTTTAATCACACCGTTGTGGATACGACCTACAACTATTCTACCCAAATATTCTGAATAGTCGAGAGTCGTCACCTGCAACTGCAAAGGTTTTTCAGGGTCTCCCACTGGAGGAGGAACATGGTCTAAAATAGAATCGAATAAACACTGCATATCTTGTGACTCNTGACAATTGTGCCATCTTCTTTTACAATAGCCGCAGGTTGACCAGCTTTAATCACACCGTTGTGGATACGACCTACAACTATTCTACCCAAATATTCTGAATAGTCGAGAGTCGTCACCTGCAACTGCAAAGGTTTTTCAGGGTCTCCCACTGGAGGAGGAACATGGTCTAAAATAGAATCGAATAAACACTGCATATCTTGTGACTCTGTTTCCAGGTCTTTTTTGGCGTAACCTGCTAAACCAGAGGCAAATAGATAAGGAAAGTCACATTGGTCATCATCTGCACCCAGCTCAATAAATAAGTCGAGAACTTTATCAACAGCACTATGGGGGTTAGCTCGGGGACGGTCAATTTTGTTGACAATAACAATGGGCCTTAAACCTTTTTCTAAGGCTTTTTTGAGGACGAAGCGAGTTTGTGGCATTGGGCCTTCGTTGGCATCCACAATTAGTAAACAACCGTCCACCATACCGAGGACTCGTTCTACTTCTCCACCAAAATCAGCGTGACCAGGGGTATCAACGATATTAATCAGAGTATCTCTGTATTTAACGGCAGTATTTTTAGAGAGAATTGTAATTCCACGTTCCCGTTCTAGGTCGTTGGAGTCCATGACACAATCAGGAATTTCTTCCCCTTCCCGGAAGATACCTGATTGTTTGAGGAGCGAGTCAACTAGAGTGGTTTTGCCATGGTCAACGTGGGCGATGATGGCTACGTTGCGAATAGGAAGAGACATAAGAAGTTTTTATTACAGATATTACTGTTAAGTTTCTTTAACTATTGTAGCCGATCCAGGGACTAATAGTTAGAAGTCAAAAGTCAAAAGTCAAAAGTCAAAAGTTAAACAAGAAACCGGGTTTATTGCCCTGATCGTTGTTTTTCACGAAATTTTGTCGATCAACCTGGTTTCTGCGTAAGTCCTATGAATGTGCTACAATTCCCGGAGTAAATATGTTTTGCTTGTTCCCAATTCTCAATTCCTAATTCTAAATTCTAAATTCCCTCTATGTCTTTACCATCCTCATTAGAACGTATTGTTAAAAAATTTCAACGGGCATCTTCTAATAAGTTACGCTATGAACAATTACTTTGGTATGCTAAAAAGTTACCTGATTTTCCCGAAGCAGAAAAGATACCAGAAAATAAAGTTTATGGTTGTCAATCTCAGGTATATATTACTGCGAACTTAGATGATGGAAAAGTTTGTTATCAAGGAGATTCTGATGCTCAGTTAGTTAAGGGATTGGTTGCTTTCTTAATTGAGGGTTTGAATGGATTAACACCTCAAGAAATTTCCCAAGTAACTCCAGATTTTATTCAAGAAACAGGTTTAAAAGCAAGCTTGACTCCTTCTCGCGCTAATGGTTTTTACAATATTTTTCAACTGATGAAAACTAAAGCTAATTCATACTCAAAATAATCCATAAAGTTATACTATTTAACTTAAAAAATATTATAAAAATTTTTATACATATTCTGTAAAATAATCGTTTTAAATTAGTGTCAGTAAGATTTTTAACTTCCCTGGCGGGAAGTCCCGCGCTCTCCCGCAGGGGAGCGTCGGGATGAAAGCCAGGGCCAAGATTCGGATACCTCCACAAGCTAAACGTTCATAAGCCGCAAGACATGCTAGGTACATTTTGTTATTGTAAGCGCCATCACAGGGGGAGGACATCACCTCTGTTAAAACAGCGGTCAGTTTTTACTGACTGAAGAATCCCGCTTTGTCGCGTAAGCGCAACGTCGGGAGTATGTCAAGCTTGTACAATCTCAATCCATGACTTTTGACTTCCATAAAACGGTATTAGTATGATCTGTTGATTGAAGCCAAAAATTGACTTTTGTTGAGATTTGTGCTGTGAAAACACCTAATCTTAATATGTGAGAGTAAAGTTAACCCGAAATCTCAAGACCATCTGAGGTTATGGGTTTTTTTTTATGGCCACAAGTATAAAATTAGGGATTCAAGAAGGTGGTAGGTTTGGGGCAGTAAATTTTTCTATCCTAAAATATTAGTCAGAATTATTGAATATACTTATTGAAAATCAAGATAACCCAGATGATTGCCTGAGATATCTCTTGATTACTATCCTGTTGGATCTTGAGAAATTTTCCCCCAAATTAGTGGCTTTGGTTGTATATTTTATTTTTTTGGAAGAATAATATTAAAGTGTAAGTGGTCTCTCGGAGACTTTTATGAAGATTTGATGAAGATTTGATAGAAGTTTGATGAAGATTTGATGAAAATGTGAGAAAAAATTGTTTTTTGTCTTGCAATTTCCCACAACCTCAAAATAAGATATAAGCATATTCAGCAAATTTTATTAGGTGCTATCTTAAAGTCATGGTAAAAAATACTTTGTTCGTTCCTGCTGCCACTATCGCTACCAAAGCGTATTCACTACAACCGACTGAACTGGTAGAGCTAAAATGGTATAATCAGCATTTTGAGGCGTTTCATTTCACAACAAATAATAATCTAATCTACTAATACCCAAAAGGTTAGGAGCGTAGCGACAATAATTTAGTCTTTTTTTAAAAAAACCTAGACAATTCTATTTTAAGGAGTTTAAAATGAAGGTGCTTAATTTAAATACCGAATCAGTTTTCAAAAAAACTTATATTTTAGATCAGATGATTGGCGGAGGAAATATAAAAAGTATGGACATGGAAGCCCTGAGAGAACGTGCGGGGCTTACCCGTGCTGAAGTAGCAGAGCGACTAGGTATCAGCGAAACCAGTGTTCGTAACTGGGAGACGGGGCGTACAGAACCAACAATGACTCCCCAAAAGTACCTGGAAATTCTGGATATTTTAAAATGCACTCCAGAAGAATTAGCTGTGGCTAGTGATAAGTCTATTAGTCAACGCCACAAGCGTAAACCAGGTAGACCAAGAAAAGTTATACACAATAATAATGGACTAAATGAGGTAGAAAGGACAGAATCGGTAACTGGCCATTAAACATTTGCCGACCAACAACATTGGCAAAACAAACTTTACTCCAGAAAGCGATAGATTAGAAAGTAGTATTAATTTAGCTTTGGCCGTCAGTTAGCTCTCTGGTCCCCATTCCGCATATTCGCCAGCGTTACAAAGCAAACGACTATGACACTCTGTGGACTCGATAGCGCCGACGACCCGGTCGAAGCAGGAATAGAAAACAGGGCGTTGGTAATTGGTAAGATGATTTTCTACTAGGGGTAATACCCATCACTTACTCTGGTTAGATATTTAGAGGTATCAGAAACAGATTACTCTTAAAGTTTAATCTCTTGATTTACCAAGGCCGAAAACAGACACATAATTTTATGTTTTACTGATTATTGTAGGTCTGTGAGAACGTCAACCATTCTCCTGCCCCATCAGGGATACTGTGAGTAAAGCTGTGGCTGGCGTTTTTCAAACTGTTCCTGAAGCAAAGAGGCTTTCAAACTACCGAGGAGTTTTAGGTGAAAATTTTGAATAAGCTGGGTCTATTTAAAAAAACACCAGATGAGGCAAAATTGCCAGTAGATGATATTCCTGAAGCTGTAAGAGATGAATACGAAGGTGCAAAACAGGAGCCTTTTCAGCCTCAGAAAAAATGGCAGGTTTGGCAATTATTACTGATAGGGGCGATCGCTCTAATAATTAGTATTGGTTTGCACTTCCAATTTAACCAAACTACAGACAATTCTTCTGTCGCCCAAATGAAACAAAATATTGGAACAAAAGTAGTCGAACCATCTCCAACTCCTATAGAAATACCTTTACCCTCACCGTCTCCTACTCCTTCCATTCAGCAGAAAGAAAATATACTAGGACATTTGCCCTATCAAGAAGCATCTTGGCAAGAATTGACACCAGTGTTTGGCAACCAAAATGTCAAACTACGTTCAAATGCGGCAGAAAAATTTAATGCCATGTCAGATGCAGCTTGGTCTGCAAATATTAATTTGGTTCCTCTTTCGGGGTTTAGAACTTTGGCAGATCAAGAGTATTTATTTTTTGAGGTAAAAGCAGAGCGGGGACAGGTGACATCTAAAAGAGCTGAGGTGAGTGCGCCTCCCGGTTACAGCGAACATCATACAGGTTACGCTATTGATATTGGAGATGCTAGATCGCCAGGAAGTCACCTCCAAGTTAGTTTTGAAAATACTAGAGCGTTCCAGTGGTTACAAGAAAATGCTGGCAATTATGGTTTTGAGTTATCCTTTCCTAGAGATAATCCTCAAGGTATTAGTTATGAACCTTGGCATTGGCGCTTTGTAGGAGATGGTCATAGTTTAGATACTTTTGAGCAAGCTAGATCGCTTGAGGAAGATGAGGAGTAGGGGAGTCGGGGAGTCGGGGAGTAGGGGAGATTGAAGTATAGTATAGAGGTCATTTCAGTTATCAGTTATCATTTATTAGCTATCAGTTATTAGTTATCAGTGAACCTCCGACTAAAGTCGGAGGCTTGAAATACTGAGTTAAATATTTTTTCATCCCCTTAAAAGGGGAGGCTCATGCCCTCATTTTTTGGTAAAATTATTAATTATTAATGGCTTTGTTGCATGAAAGTATATAGCTGTCCCACAAGCAAGTGCATCTGTACAATAACAACGTGCGGAAGACTACTCTAACTATTGGACAATAGATGAATAGAACATCAATTTTGATATGGTAAAAGGCTGAAACTTTTGCCTGTAAAGGCTTTGAGGTTTAATTTCCCAACCATAACTATTGAACAATAGATGAATAGAACATCAATAATTGCGAAAGAGAGCGATATAGCTGCAGAATTGATTTTCTATCGCTAATTATGCAACAGAGCCATTATTAATTATTAATTATTAATTATTAATTATTGAACTATTCCCTAATTATGAAACAAACTTCACTTAATATTATTGCCATTGGTATTTTTGTTCTTACCATGTCTACTTTACTTGGACCGATATTTAATGTATCTCCACTTATACCAGCGATCGCTACTTTTTCTGTGTTGGTATTAGCAACTATAGATACTCTGGGATGGCAAGGTCAAGGAAGTATGATTATTGTAGATTTAGTTGAAGGAACATCTTCAGAAAGACGCGATCGGATTATTCGTCACGAAGCTGGACATTTTTTGGTGGCTTATTTATTGGAAATTCCTATTAGTGGGTATGCTCTGAGTGCATGGGAAGCATTTCGGCAAGGTCAGTCAGCTCAAGGAGGAGTTAGGTTTGATGACCAAAAGTTAGCTGCTCAGTTACAGAGAGGTGTGATTTCTAACCAACTTGTGGACCGATATTGTACTGTCTGGATGGCGGGTATTGCTGCAGAAGATTTAGTTTATGGTAATGCTGAGGGTGGAGCAGAGGATCGGGCGAACATTACAGCAGTTTTGACACAATTAAAACGTCCTGGAGAGTCTAAACTTAAACAAAGTTGGGCATCTTTGCAAGCTCGTAGTTTGATAGAAAATAATCAGTCTGCTTATGAAGCGTTAGTGAAGGTAATGACAGAAAGAGCGTCTGTTTCTGATTGTTATCAAGCTATTCAGGAGTATATTTCTGTTGATCAGAATTAATTTTACATCTGGTGGCATTGATGTAAATTAGATGTTGTAGGGGCGAATAGCCATTCGTCCCTACATGAGGGAAGAGAATTTAGAAAGATTGGGCAATGGTTGAAGACGGAACATTTTTTTATATCGAATTAAGCTATTGGTAGTGGACCGTTTCAGCTAAAATAGTGCGTTAGAATTGTCATTGCGAACGATAGTGAAGCAATNGGTAATGACAGAAAGAGCGTCTGTTTCTGATTGTTATCAAGCTATTCAGGAGTATATTTCTGTTGATCAGAATTAATTTTACATCTGGTGGCATTGATGTAAATTAGATGTTGTAGGGGCGAATAGCCATTCGTCCCTACATGAGGGAAGAGAATTTAGAAAGATTGGGCAATGGTTGAAGACGGAACATTTTTTTATATCGAATTAAGCTATTGGTAGTGGACCGTTTCAGCTAAAATAGTGCGTTAGAATTGTCATTGCGAACGATAGTGTTTGCGGAGCATTCCGTTAGGAAAGCAATCTCTGGTAGATTTCCTATTGCACCATTTAAGATGAAACAATCCAGTAGGGTGTGTTAGCGCCAGCGTAACGCACCAAGACTCTATATATAGTGCCTTTGCGTAAGTCCTAATTTTTTGATATCGAATTAAGTGGAGAGTGAGAACATTATATCATGTCCGGATAATCAGTGATAAAAAAGTATATGGTTTGTAGTATTGCTCTAGCCCGAACTGTAGAAATTATCAAGCCCTACTACAAGCTTTAATTATAACTATTCAACCGGACATGATATTAACTATTTACCAACACGAAATAAGACTGTAAAAGTATTATCAGTTATTGTGAGATTATTTCCAAAAGGATCTTGACCATAATCATATTCCTGATTTTGCCAGTTCCAAGATAGGGTCGGACTATTATATTTATTGTTTAGTCGCCAATTTAGACTCGCACCATAAACAGAGCGGTTAGATGTTTCATCAACTGGTGCAACATAACCAGACAAAGTAACAGTCTTGAGCGGACGAATACTAAACTCTAGCAATAACCTGTCTTCAAAAGAATTAGGGAGAATATCGCCAAAATAGTAGGTGACACCAAAAGAAGTAATTCCCCAATTCAAACGAGCATTAGCAGCAAGTTCGCTAGCAGGTGAATTATTCACAATATCCCCAATTTTAGTATCTCTATCTATAGCATAATTGAAGAATGTTGATAAGCTAAAATTAGCATTTTTACTAATACGAAATCTTTTAGCGACATTGCCAAAAAGTTGACNCGCCAAAATAGTAGGTGACACCAAAAGAAGTAATTCCCCAATTCAAACGAGCATTAGCAGCAAGTTCGCTAGCAGGTGAATTATTCACAATATCCCCAATTTTAGTATCTCTATCTATAGCATAATTGAAGAATGTTGATAAGCTAAAATTAGCATTTTTACTAATACGAAATCTTTTAGCGACATTGCCAAAAAGTTGACTGTAATAATCTCGGTCTGGATTAATATAACCAATTCCACCAACCCGAAAACTCCAACCGTTGAGCGTGTTTCTCGTATAGTCAGTACCCAGGTAAAGTTTGATTTCTTCAGAAGCAATGACACCAGTATAATAACGGAACAAATCTTCACCTCCAGTCCAATTTCCGGTAAAACTTAGATGAGGAGAATAACTGGTTTCTTCTCGATAAATACTTTCTCTGACAAAGTTAGCATCTTGTTGGAGAACGCTGAGATAAATTTGAGCATAAAAATTTTGTAGGTTGTTAGTAGAAAAAAAGTCTTCGTTGACTACAGACTCTAGGTCTACATTGCTGTCTGCTCCACCTTCTGCTCCTGCACTGGTGATCGCTAATTGCGGACCTGTGGGAGTATAGAATATGCGACCTTCGTTAATACTACGGTCAATAATAGGGGAAAGACCGAGCCAAATACTGTTATAATTTCCTCTGGGAACTTGACTTAAGCTAGTAACATCAGGTGTTAAACTTTTTGCTCTACCTATTCCAGCAGAATAAATGGTAAAACTACCGCTAGGTAAACGAGTATTGTTAGCTGCTAAAAATAAGTTGCGGTTAATACTAGAGTTGACAGGATTTTCACTGCCTTTTAAGTCGGGAATAACATCGGGTAAAAATTGCGCTGCTGCTTGAATAGTTGTATTTAATCCCCGGTTTTCATCATCAAAAAACAGGGTAAAACCACGAACTGTACGCCCGATAACTGCTTCTGTATCATTAGCTTTGACAACTTGACGAACTCGCGACATTGTGCTAGAAATCGTGTAGTCAGTTTTTTCTTCTCGTTCAATTTGGGTTTTTTGAGATTGGGTGTTTCCTGGAAAAGCTCCTGCATTGGGAAAATATAAATCCACCCCAATAGGTTGACTACTTGTTCCGCCTTGAAAACCGGGAAGCTGCATAAAAGCTAAGGTTTCTGGTTTAACAACATCTCCTACTTGAGAGGTTTGAAAGACGCGAGTCGGTACTAATACCTCTGGATCTATACTGTTGCGATCTATAACTAAACCAGGGGTATAGGTACATTGTTGGTCGTCGGGAGTACCAGGAAAAATACAAGGAGCTGTTAAACTTAGTTGCATTTCTTGCCCTATTAGTGTTTTGGGTTCAATTGTTGTGGTGGTAACTTTTCTCTCTAGAGGAACTGTTCGCAGTTGGAAATAAGTACCTTTTTGGTCTACGGTATAGATGTTATCGCGGGTTAAACTTTCCATAACTCGACCGTTAAGTTTGAGGATGCCGTTAATAAAAAAGTCGGTGTCCGCAGTATCGGCAAAACTTTCTAAAGCACTAACTTCCCATTTAGTTAGGTGACTAATAGGAATATCATTGAGGGGTAAACTTGTGGTTAGGGGGCTAATTTTTTCATCGGCAGCAATGCGTGGCGGAATAATATAATCTGGGTCTACGGGTGCGGGTTTGGGTGTGCGTTGGGTTGAATTCTTGGGCTTTTTGTTTAATGAGGGTGCTGTTGCCTTGTTTTGGGATGCTAGATTTTGTGATGGAGGTTGGAGGTCTGTTGCTGAGGTAGACCATTCGGGTTTTGATACAGGGGTAACTTCTGCTAATTGAGTTTGTGCTAAAATAGGAGTTGAATACGCTACGCTGAGGAACGTCAAACCAACTATAAAACTACGGTTGTATTTGTCGGCAAAAATTTTATTAGGGTTAGTGGGGTTAGTAGTAAATTTAGGGAAGTTAGCCATTTTTATTAGCGCCCCTAGCTCGGATAAAGTTGATTAATTAGTAGGGTGCGTTAGACGGCTAAAACTTAGACTGTGAAAAGTATTTAACAATTCGTCGTAACGCACCATTTTAGCGGTGTAGCT
>NZ_LGSU01000148.1 GCF_002260545.1 Hydrocoleum sp. CS-953
ACTTTTAACTAATGAATCCCTTACTTAATATTGAAAATCTACGAGTAGCTTATCCTGAAAAACGTGGAAAATCTCATTGGGCAGTAAATAATGTTTCTCTAAAACTTCAACCTGGAGAAAAATTAGGATTAGTGGGAGAATCTGGATGTGGTAAATCTACCCTCGGACGTGCTGCTATGAGATTATTTCCCCAGTCGGTACAAGTTGAGGGGTTTGACTTTTAACTTTTGACTTTTAACTTTTGACTTTTAACTAATGAATCCCTTACTTAATATTGAAAATCTACGAGTAGCTTATCCTGAAAAACGTGGAAAATCTCATTGGGCAGTAAATAATGTTTCTCTAAAACTTCAACCTGGAGAAAAATTAGGATTAGTGGGAGAATCTGGATGNACTTTTAACTAATGAATCCCTTACTTAATATTGAAAATCTACGAGTAGCTTATCCTGAAAAACGTGGAAAATCTCATTGGGCAGTAAATAATGTTTCTCTAAAACTTCAACCTGGAGAAAAATTAGGATTAGTGGGAGAATCTGGATGCGGTAAATCTACCCTCGGACGTGCTGCTATGAGATTATTACCCCAGTCGGTACAAGTTGAGGGGTCTGTTACCTTCGGGGAAAAATCCGTGTTTGGGATGAACCCCTCTCAACTCAGAAAATTTCGTGGTGAAGCAGTAGCATTAGTTTTCCAAGACCCGATGACTCGCCTCGACCCATTAATGACTATTGGGGATCATTGTATAGAAACTATTAAAGCACACCAACCCTATCTATCTAAATCTCAGGCAGAAAAAAAATCTATAGAGACTCTCGAAACTGTTAATATTCCTGCTAGTCGTTGGTCTCAATATCCCCATGAATTTAGTGGGGGAATGCGACAAAGGGTGGCGATCGCTTTAGCACTTTTACTTGACCCGAAATTAATAGTTGCTGACGAACCTACTACCAGTTTAGATGTAACTATAGCATCTCAAATTTTGCAGGAACTAACTAGACTTTGCCAAGAACGTCAGACTTCTTTATTATTAATTTCCCATGATTTGGCAATGGTGGGAGAATATTGTGACCGTATTGCTGTAATGTATGGAGGTGAAATAGTAGAAATAGGTTCTATTGAAAAAATTCTTCACAACCCCCAACATGAATATACTAAATCTCTATTTGAAGCTGCTTTACATATTCAAGTAACTGAATCTAATTCTCCTCAAATTAAACCAGAAAAATCTGAAGAAATAAGAGTTGCCAAAACAGTTAAACCTATTTTACAAATCAAAGATTTAGTTAAACATTACAGCTTAGAAAGTAATTTTATAGAGCAGTTATTTTTTTCTGGCAAAAGCAAACTTATTAAAGCAGTTGATGGAGTTAACTTAAATCTTTATTCAGGAGAAATATTAGGATTAGTCGGAGAATCTGGTTGTGGTAAAAGTACCCTATCTCGAACTATTTTACAATTAATTAAATCTACTTCTGGTTCAGTCGAATTTCAAGATACAGATTTAACAATTCTTTCCCACTCCGCCTTACAACCATACCGTCGCGAAATGCAAATGATATTTCAAGACCCCCTCGCTTGTCTCAACCCCATGATGACTGTTAACCAGATAATAGCTGACCCCCTATTTATTCATAATTTAGCTAGCACGGAAAAAGCTAAAATTCAAGTTGAGGAAATGCTAGAAAAAGTAGGCTTGACTCCAGTAGCAGAATATGGTAATCGATATCCTTCCGAATTATCTGGAGGACAACAACAAAGAGTTGCTATTGCCAGAGCATTAATTACTAATCCAAAACTAATTATTTGTGATGAACCTGTAAGTATGTTAGATGCTACTATTCAAACTCAAGTTTTAGACTTAATGTTGGAGTTGAAAAAAGAATTAAATTTAACTTATTTATTTATTACCCATGACTTGTGGGTAGCTAGATTTATTTGTGACAGAATTGCTGTTATGAATAGTGGCAAAATTGTTGAGCAAGGGAAAACTGAAGAAATATTTAATCATCCGCAACATTCTTATACTCAGACATTGTTAAATGCAGCGCCACTATTATCAAGTGTTTAATACTGTCAAAGCTAGGTTTTGAGCAATAAAATTTTATCTTCTTTTTTGGGTTTAACTCACACTTTTAATTATGATTATTGTGCAGGTGATTTATGAATTTATTCTACTGAATTTTTCGGAGGATTTTTACATCAGAAATTCCTTTGGCCTTAGCCATATCCAGTAAACCTAATAAATGGTCTATATGGGAATGAACTCCTCCAGGGGAACATAAACC
>NZ_LGSU01001480.1 GCF_002260545.1 Hydrocoleum sp. CS-953
GGATTATATGAGTTGCTCTTTTTGAAAAATATTAAAGATAGTAAAGATATTCAGAATAAACCATCATTCAAAAATAAGCTAAACCTTGCTAAAGAACATTTTAAAATCTCTTCATTTAATGGTGCTGTACCAATAATAGGTAGAGAGCTTAATACAGACGAAGTACAGGGGGAATTTAATGAAGACGAGCTAAAATTTGAAGACAAGGCCCCAGACAAAGTAAAAGAGATGAAATCTTTATGTTTTTATCGCCTTTCTCAATTTATGGAAAAAACATCGTCTCAGAAATATATTGACAAGAAAAATGAAATGAAGAAAGTACAGGAGGCAATGAAAAATGCAAAAAAAACAGAATATCCTCAGAAAATAGATACAGCAGAGAAGGAAATGAAGGAAGCAGAGGAGGCAATGAAAAATGCAAAGGAGGCAATGAAAAATGAAAAAAAAGAAGAATATGAGGCAAAAAAAGAAGAATATGAGGCAATAATGAGAACGGAAGAATATTGTCAGAAAATAGATACAGCAAAGAAGGAAAAGGAGGAAGCAAAGGAGGCAATGAAAAATGCAAAAAAAGAAGAATATGAGGCAAAAAAAGAAGAATATGAGGCAATAGAATCTCCATTAAAATATTTAGAAAAAAAGATGGTTGGTGATAGGTGCTATGGTAAGGATATTCTTCCTATAAACACCCTAGATTTTTATGAACAAAGGATAGTTTATGATTTCAGAAGAATACCAGGATTTCCTCAAAACCCTAACTAAACTTCTTTTTGAGAGCAAGAAAGAAGATTTTTGACAATTTTAGGCATCAAGTAAAGATATCTTAATTTCCCTGCTCCCTACTCTTAAAAAAATTAGATAAAATTATTAGTTAATCACCATGTTAAAACGTCCTATTTATCTCGACTGCAATGCTACTACCCCTCTGGATGAACGAGTATTAAAAACAATGTTGCCTTACTTCACGGAACATTTTGGCAACCCCGCTAGTATCACTCATCAATATGGTTGGGAAGCAGAAGCAGCAGTGAAAAAAGCTAGAGAAATTTTGGCTACTTCTATTAATGCTACTCCTGAAGAAATTATTTTTACGAGTGGCGCGACAGAAGCAAATAATTTAGCTATCAAAGGAGTAGCTGAAGCTTACTTCGATAAAGGCAAACATATTATTACAGTCGCCACCGAACATAATGCCGTTCTCGACCCTTGTGCATATTTACAAAATTTGGGATTTGAAGTGACTTATTTGCCTGTAAATACAGATGGAATTATCGATCTAACTTCCCTACAAACAGCTTTGCGCGAGGATACAATTCTCATATCTGTTATGGCAGCAAATAATGAAATTGGAGTCTTACAACCTTTGGCAAAAATAGGAGAAATATGTAAAGAAAATTCCATTATTTTCCATACTGATGCTGCACAAGCTATTGGGAAAATTCCTTTAGATGTACAGGAAATGAATATCGACCTAATGTCATTAACTGCCCATAAAATTTACGGACCAAAAGGTATTGGTGCTATTTATGTGCGTCGTCGTCATCCCAGAGTAAAGTTAGCGCCTCAAATACATGGGGGAGGACACGAACGAGGAATGCGTTCCGGTACTTTGTGTACGCCTCAAATAGTTGGTTTTGGTNTGGGAAAATTCCTTTAGATGTACAGGAAATGAATATCGACCTAATGTCATTAACTGCCCATAAAATTTACGGACCAAAAGGTATTGGTGCTATTTATGTGCGTCGTCGTCATCCCAGAGTAAAGTTAGCGCCTCAAATACATGGGGGAGGACACGAACGAGGAATGCGTTCCGGTACTTTGTGTACGCCTCAAATAGTTGGTTTTGGTAAAGCGGTGGAAGTTGCGTTAGCAGAAATGGAGTCGGAAGCAAAAAAGTTAAGCAGTTTACGACAACAGTTATGGGAAAAGCTGCAAACATTGGAAAATATTTTTCTCAACGGACATCCGACTCAGCGTTTGCCTGGAAATTTGAATATTAGTGTGGAGGGTGTCGATGGACAAGCGTTATTGTTGGGGTTGCAAAGTGTGATGGCGGTTTCTTCTGGCTCTGCTTGCACTTCTGCAAAAGTTGCGCCTTCTCATGTTTTGCAAGCTTTAGGGCGTGCTGAAAAATTAGCTTATGCTTCTGTGCGTTTTGGTATTGGGCGGTTTAATACTGTGGAAGAAATAGATATAGTAGCAGAACAGGCGATCGCTACTATTAAATCTTTGCGTCAAGCAAGTAGAAGTCAAAAGTCAAAAGTAATCTCTAACTGAGTTCCAGAATTTAGTAGTGTTCTAATTTTTGCATCAAACAAGTAAAAGTCAAAAGTTAAAAGTTATTGAACCTTTTGTTTGTCAGTTTTATAGCGCTTTTACTTGTGAGATATATGACCAGGACTTACGCAGAGCTACTATATCTAGTAAGGGATAATGACCATTAAGCCCTACAAATGGTGTGTAACTTCATTTTTTGCCTAAGTCCTGATGACTTCACACCACAATCAAAACCTTGTAGGGACGTTCCATGAAACCTCCCTACAAAAACCGCCATAAAAAAGTATAGAAACCGGGTTTGTATTAGATTTCCCACCATACTCACATTTACCTCCTATAAACCCGGTTTCTTATAACATTTGACTCCTGACTCCTCTGTTAAATTGACAAACTTTCTCCTCTTCCCTCCTGACTCCTGACTCCTGTACGGGCGTTTTGCTATCGCACAACTCCGTTTTGCTAGCGCAAAGCTCCGCTNGAGCGACATATAAAGCGGAGCTTTGCGTTAGCACATGGCCATTTCCGTTCCGGAATGCTCCGCAAACGCCCCTACGACTCCTGACTCCTCTGTTAAATCAGAGAATTTATTACCAAACCACCTGTAACCTTTCTGCTACTACTCTCTGATACACTCCATCTGTTTGTTTTGCTATCCTATCCCAAGAAAATTTATGCTCTAATTCCTGATAAGCATTATTCACCAATTTTTGCACATAATTAGGGTCTCTTAATGCCTCAATAATACCCCATGCTAGGGAATTAGGATTACCAACTTTGCTAACAATACCTGTTCTACCATGTTCAACTACTTCTGGCAAACCACCTGTATCTGAAACCACTACTGGTACTTTTGCTGCAAAACTTTCGAGGGCAACAATACCAAAAGGTTCATAAAGACTCGGAAATACTGCACAGTCAGCGATCGCTTGGAATTTATGTAAATTTTCCTCTGACATAAACCCGGTGAAATAGAATCTTTCAGAANTTTGCTAACAATACCTGTTCTACCATGTTCAACTACTTCTGGCAAACCACCTGTATCTGAAACCACTACTGGTACTTTTGCTGCAAAACTTTCGAGGGCAACAATACCAAAAGGTTCATAAAGACTCGGAAATACTGCACAGTCAGCGATCGCTTGGAATTTATGTAAATTTTCCTCTGACATAAACCCGGTGAAATAGAATCTTTCAGAAATTCCTAAATTCCAGACTTCTTGTTTCCAATGATCTGTTTTGCCACCACCAATCATAATAAATTTCACCTTACTTCCCATTTCTTCAATTACTTTTGGTGCAGCATGAATTAGCACTGACAAGCCTTTTTCTGGGGTCATTCTGCCTAAATAGTAGACAATTTTTTCTTCATCTGCTGCAAAATGCCGACGGAAATGTACAGAATCAAATTCATCTCGACTTGGTTTTTTTTCAGGACAAATTCCATTATAAATTACATCTATTTTATCCCAAGGACTGTCTAAGGTTCGTGTCACATCTCCTCGCATATAGTTAGAACAAACAATGACTCTCCAAGCATTATAAACTAGCTCTTTTTCTTTTTCATGAATGTACTGTTGGCTATGATTATGAATACCGTTATGGCGACCATTTTCTGTGGCATGAATAGTAGCGATTAGTGGTAATCTAAAGATATGTTTAAGAGCGATTGCTGCATCTGCAACTAGCCAATCATGAGCATGAATTATATCAAAATTTTTATCCTCTGTGATTAGTTTTCCCCCATGACGACCCATCGCTTCATTCATATTTGCTATCCAATGAAAGAAGTTGTGGCTTGGTCCAACTGGAACTCTATGGACTTCTATTCCATCCACAATTTCATACATTGGTGCTTCGCCAGATTTGACTGTGACTAAATGAATTTCATGTCCTAATTTCACCAATTCTGGGTATAATTCTGCAACATGACGTGCTATTCCTCCTATAATTCTTGGTGGAAACTCCCAACTTAATACTAGAATCTTCATCACTCTAACCCCGCAATTTTTACTATTTTTACAATTCTTAATCTTTAGCAATTTTACTCTAAAGATTTTGGCAAATATTTAATAATTTTCCTGATAAATATCATAGATATCTTAACCTAACTATTCTTAAGCAGTTAGGTCAATTCCGGTTAATTAGCATACCAAAAAATATTGTTAATAATGCTATGTAGTTATAATTTTGTTTTTATACTATTTTTTGATTTTTGTCAAGGCCATCAACTTAATTAAACACAGGTTAGGTTATGTTATTGAGCTACTCAGACATTAAAATGTCACTTTGGTTCATAACTATGATTACTTAGAGTTAAGATATGATTTATTTCCATTAACCAGAAATATCAAACAATCAATAAGAATAAGTATAATTTCAATTGGATAAATTTTTACTACAAATTCTTAGGTAGGGGAGTAGCCATTTCAGTTAGCCTCCTGTCGGAGGAACTGCGTTAACAGTACCTTAATGGAATAGGGAGGCTTGAGACCTCGTGAATCTGGTCAAATTGAGAAGTTATTATGATGTCCGGATAATAAGTGATAAAAAAGTTTTTGTTTGTAGTCAAGCTCTCAGCCCTATCTATGCTTGGGGCTTTAGCCCTAATACAAGCTTTAATTAACTATTTAACCAGACATGATACTATTGGCAGGGGAGGCAACTTATCAGAGAATTATAGTAGTCAGGAATTGTCACTATTGGTACTTCCTACTTCTACAATAATTATATTGTTGATAACATTATTTGTTCAAATTGGTATAAGCACATAAATATGAGGAGTTATCAAAAAATATTAAGCAACTTATAGATATTTATAGCGTCAAAGTTAAACACTACTTTTTTGATAGTAAATTCCTCCATGAATAACAAATAACTACTTCTTTGGCATTTAATTAAACAAAATAAGACTAAAAAATTAACCCTGCGCTTGAGAATTTGAATATTTGTGTTTTAAAATTATGGCTCTTGTACGGGCGAATTCGTTCCGAATTCGCCTCTACTATCAAAATATTACAACTATGCAGAGAATTGCTCTATTGAAAAAGTCACTGTACAAATTATTAGGAATAGGGAATAGGGAATAGAAATTAGTATTAAACTGTACTTGACCATCCTACAAAGTTCTGTAGAAAAATAGCTCTATTCAGAACTATAGCATCGGCAACAACTTGTCAAAAATCAAAAAATACAGAAAAGCTCTGAAACTATTATCCCAGTTAACCGTTCCCTGTTCCCTGTTTTCAAATTCCAAAATATTTTATTCACAACTCAAATATGACTTCCATATCACCTATTGAATTTATTGCTAATAGGGTGTACAATTATCCACAAGTACCAGACAAACTTATTCTAAGTTACCCTCAAAAAAACTGTAGGTATATTTAAGTTTTTCTTGATGAACTTTGATAAAATAAATGAAGTGTTAATTGATTGAGCCAGGATAATATTTTGGCAGTTTTTGCAGAATTATGGTATTACCAATAGTTAATTTCTATATTCCAAAATGTTATTTTCCTGCAGTAACTCCTACTAATGTTGAGGAAGAATGGATTGGATTTAATTTAGGAATTTATGCCTGGACTTTTCAAACTTATTTGCGTTTACAAGCTGATGGTTTTCCTTGTAAATTAGTTAGTGAACTGCCATCTGAAGGAATAATTATTTTTCATCATCAAGCCCTAGAAGCTCATAAAACACCGATTAAACCAGGAAAAAATCAACTATTTATTTTCCTCAAAGCTGAATCAAAGTATTATGGTTATGCTCAACTTCATATAGTACAAAATCCCACAGAAGTGCAGAAACTAAAAGACAGTTATTATCTGCCTCACTGGCCACAACCAGGGTTAATTCCCCGTGACCCTTTACGAGGCGATCGCTTTGAAAATATTGCTTTTTTTGGTTATCAAGAAAATCTAGCTCCTGAACTGTTTCAACCGACTTGGGAAAAACAATTAAATGAGTTAGGTTTACGCTGGTATCCTGTTGTACATAGTTATCATTGGTCAGATTATTTGCACATCAAAAATCGCTGGAGTAATTATCAAGAAATTGATGCAGTTGTAGCGGTCAGAAGCTTTAAAAATATACCTGATTGTCACAATCAACCAGCGACTCAACTTTTTAATGCTTGGTTAGCTGGAGTGCCAGCTATATTGGGTTGTGAGTCAGCTTATCAAGCTGAAGGTCAGATAGATGTTGATTATTTAGAGGTGAATAATTTAGAAGATTTATTATTAGCTATTAAGCGGTTAAAAGCAGATATTAATCTTAGACAAAAATTAGTGAGTAATGGTTATAAAAGCAGCTTAAATATTCACCCCAAAATTATTACTCGTAAATGGCGTGATTTTTTGATGCAAGTTGCTTTACCTGCCTTCGGAGAATGGTGCAATACTCCTAGATTTTTACAACAAACAATTTTAAAGAAACGGTTGATTACTTTAATGTTTAAATAAAATGAAATAGAGAGAAATTTTAAACAATACAAAAAAGATATAGCAATTCCAAATAGGTTGTAAGATTTTACCGAAAAATTAAGGTATAAAGCCTCTCCTTTTAAGGGGATGAAAAAAATATTTGGTTTATTATTTCAAGCCTCTGGGATTTCCTGCGGAATGCTGCGCAAACAGCCAGAGGTACTGATATAGAATCCGGTTGAACAGTGGTCATTGCGACGAGAGAAAGCAATCTCCTAACCCCTTGAGATTGCTATCCGTTCCGGAATGCTCCGCTTTCCATGTCGCGCAGCGTTTTATGTCGGCGACAGCCGAAAAGCGAAACCTTCCACTCCGTTCCAGTCGCTGCGGACGCAGGCTATAGTAATTATCCGGATTTTATATGATAACTGATAACTGAATTGCGCAGTTACGACCATAGGAGGCTAACTGAATTGCGCAGTTACGACCATAGGAGGCTAACTGAAATGACCCTAGAAATTATCTAAAATATATCAAATATGCTTACTTTGGAGTTTGTAGTTTCTACCATCAGTATTGGGAAAAAATCTAATTTATAGCAGGGAACAGGGAACAGGGAACAGGGAACAGTTGGAAAAGTGTTTCCGTGGTCTTTGATTCATCATCAGTCTATATCCTAATCGCCCTGGCTGTTGCTATAGATATGAGATTTATAGGTTACAGCGCTTTTCAAATTGATGAACCACATCGCCGTAACCAAAACCCTGTAGGGACGTTGCATAAGAAAAATGCGTTTTCCGTTCCGGAATACTCCGCTTTCCATGTTGCGCAGCAAAACGTCCCTACTGTGGTCTACTGAAATGAAAACTGCTGTAAGGCAGAAGGGTTAGAAGGATTTGGAAAAACTAGCTTTTTATAACCAGATTTGGTATCATATCAAATCACCTTGCTACGGTTCCCGAAAAATCGGAGTAACAAGAAACCGGGTTTGTGGGAGATCAATGTTAGTATTGTCTGAAAATGTCCGACAAACCAGGTTTCTCTGCTTTTTTCTACTGATACTACCGGATTTGATATCACAGGACATTCTCACCCTTCCTCCTTCTCTCCTAGATAACTAAAGCCTTCTTCTTCCTTACTATTCAGAACTTTTTACCCACTCCACAATTCCATCTGCTAATACTTTTGCTAACTTCTTTTGTTCCTGAGAATTCATAATCCATTCAAACTCATAAGGATTAATCATAAATCCTAATTCCAACAACACAGAAGGAGCGATCGCCGGACGAGTTAAGGCTAAATTATTCCAAAATACTCCATAAGAAGGTCGGTCTAATTTTTCCACTAAATAATTATGTAAAAATACTGCCAAACTATGAGCTTGAGGATGATACCAAAAAGTACCAATTCCTTGAGTTTTTAGAGCATCTCCATAATCAGGTAAAGCATTATAATGAACAGAAAGTGCTAAATCTGGCACTTGTTGATTAATCATTTCTACACGGTCTTTAGGATATAAATCCTCTTCTGCTTTTCTTGTCATATACACCCTAGCACCCCGATTAATTAACTCATCCTGTAATAGTTTTGACACAATTAATGTCACATTTTTTTCAGGATAACCAGTCGGACTTGTTGCCCCTAAATCATTCTCACTTCCATGCCCCGCATCAATTAAAATGTTCATTCCAGTTAAAGGTTTATATCTAGAAATAATACGACTTTTTAATGCCGGAGGATGTCGCAAAGTTAAGAGTAAAGTTGTACCATCATACTTTAATTTATAACCCCATTGTCGGTCTATTTTTAAATAAAATTTATATCTAACTGCCTGTTCATTTTCCACTGTTGAAGTTAGAATTGGGTGCCAGTCTAATCGTTCAATTAAGGGGTCATCATCTAAACGAATAGTATCAGTTTGAGCCGTAGTATTATGCAGAGTTAAAGTTAAATAGTTATCGCCCTGTTCGACTGTCACTGGTACCGGTACTTGCAAAGGAAATTTGATTTCTGTTGCTCCTTGAACCTGACGAGAAATAGCACTCCTAATTACCGAACGGGGTGGTGCTGCATCTGTAGAAATCTTAGTCTCATCTGCTTTGATCCATCCACCATAGTCAAGTCTTAAATAGTTTCCCTCCCTTCCTGTAATTAAAGCTTTAGTACCTTTTGGTAGAGGTGTCAAACGAGAATAAGTGGTACTTGGTCCGGTTCTGGCAACTCCCTCTTCTACTGTCACCTCCGCCACCTCAAATGTAGTTGGAGAAAGAATAGTCACTTTTCCCGGTGCTTTTTGAGTCACCGTTTTCCCCCTGATAGTTAGCTTAAACTCAGGTTGACCCAACTCTCCTGGTGTTTCTGCTTTTGCACAACCTTGATAATATTCTCCCACAGAGGGAACAGGTTGATTATCTCCTGTTAATACTGCCAAATTTCCTGGTAAATTTACTACTTGAGACTGAGAAATTAAGGGAATAGTTTGAGCAGCTAATAAAACAGAAATATTAGCATTTGGAGGAGCGATCGCCTGAAAACAAATTAATTCTCCTGGCATTCTGGAAATATCTTTTGCTGGAGTCAAAGAGTCTTGACCAAAAGCTATTCCTACTGGTAAAGCTGGTTGATTTGAATTGCGTGTTATTTTTAAAATAATCTCTTCATTTTGATGGCGAAAAGTAAATATATTTTCTCCTATTTGTAATGGAAAACTAGGAGCAAAATGACCAGATTTACTCCGCTCATTAATTGGTTTTCCATTAACAGTAACTTCTGCTTCTGGAGAAGCTGTACCAATAAAGAAAATTCGGTCTGAAGTAGTTTTATGATTAGCTGACGGATAAGCAATAAATAAATCTTTTTGTGTTGACTCGGAGTCCTCTTTAAGTTGATTATTATCTTCATTATTTTGCGACATTACATCATGTGACATGGCATCAGGGGAAATGGTAGTTATTACTCCTAAAAATATCATTAATTCTAGGGTGGATAAGCCAATAATTTTCCTAACTACCTTGAAAATTATTGCTTTTCTAGCTATTAGCAATGGATTGAAATTTCCCATATTACTTTTTTGTTTTTTTGAGTTTATATTACTTCATTTTACCAAATTTTTCTGGTTGGAAATTTTGGCTTTAGTAAATTGAACACGCCAAGAGCGATGGAACGGGTAAAATCTCTAATTACCATAGAGTTTGATTTTCCATACAATCTCCAGAGTATCTTAGCAAACATAATACCAATGCCGATAACTGAATGCTTACTTAACTTTTAATGACTTGACAAAAGTTAACACAATTCTGTTGATTTATGTGCAGGTACTTAGTAGAATTAAACCCTAGTTGGAACTAAACTAATATTTCCAGAAGCTTCACTAAAAGCTTTGGAAAATAAACTTTCAAAAATATGAACAGTACGGGAGAAAAATGATTATGTCAATATCTATGGAAGAAGTTNATAACTGAATGCTTACTTAACTTTTAATGACTTGACAAAAGTTAACACAATTCTGTTGATTTATGTGCAGGTACTTAGTAGAATTAAACCCTAGTTGGAACTAAACTAATATTTCCAGAAGCTTCACTAAAAGCTTTGGAAAATAAACTTTCAAAAATATGAACAGTACGGGAGAAAAATGATTATGTCAATATCTATGGAAGAAGTTTATAAAATTGTTGGTCTGTGGTTTTTTCAAGATACTTTTGGGTGGCATTTGAGTGAGCTTCCTCCCAATGAGACCTATGAAGCACTTACGAAAGCAATGCTTATTTGTGCAAAAGGAGATGGGGTTCTTGCACCAGAAGAAAGAGACTGGATTATAGGTTTCTCTGCAGTTAGAGGAATGCAACCCACACTGATTGAGGAAATGAAAAAGTATGAAGCAACAGAAGATCTAGAAGAAGTTATTAGTCGTACACCTCAAGCAATTAAGGCAAAAAGAGCCGCTATATATTATGCGATTAAGGCTTGTTCAGCGGATGCTGAATATCATAAAAATGAGCAAGCATATGTTCGTAAAATGGCTGGCTTAATAGGTGTATCCGAAGAAGAAGTTACTCAGTTAGAAGCCATGTATTTTGAAGAAGAAAGACTGCGAGAAAAACGAGTTAAACTTTTATTTCCTGACGGTCTACCTTATAGCTCTTGAAGCTAAGAAAAAAAAANCCTCAAGCAATTAAGGCAAAAAGAGCCGCTATATATTATGCGATTAAGGCTTGTTCAGCGGATGCTGAATATCATAAAAATGAGCAAGCATATGTTCGTAAAATGGCTGGCTTAATAGGGGTATCCGAAGAAGAAGTTACTCAGTTAGAAGCCATGTATTTTGAAGAAGAAAGACTGCGAGAAAAACGAGTTAAACTTTTATTTCCTGACGGTCTACCTTATAGCTCTTGAAGCTAAGAAAAAAAAAGATCAGCTCCATAAAATAGACCTGATTTTAAGCTACTACTGGATTGTTTCATCTTAAATGGTGCAATAGGCTTTTGTCTCCCTTACCACCTTGTCTTCCTTGTCCTCCTTGTCTTCCTTGTCTTCCCACAACCCAAAATCTAATGCACAGTTTTAGATGAAACAGTCCACTACTGAACTGTTTCATCTTAAATGTTGCAATAGAAAGTTGGCCTGAGATTGCTTTCCTGACGGAATGCTCCGCAAACACTGTCGTTCGCAATGACAAATCTAATGCACTATTTTAGGTGAAACAGTCCACTACTTGGAAATACCTAATCTTCCCCCAACACATCTCGATTCAGTAAACAATTGTAAAGGAAACTTAGGGTTTACTCAAACCATGTGATACGATTTTCCTGATCGAAAGTGTAAGAGCTTCAGAATTTCTTTCAACATAACTTAAGATTCCATGACAGTAAAAACCAAAACAGAAGTTGATTATTTAATTATTGGTGCTGGTGCAGCGGGGTTACAACTCGCCTACTTTTTAGAACAAAATCAGAGAAATTACTTGGTTCTAGATGGTGCTGAAAAGCCGGGAAGTTTTTGGCATAAATTTCCCAGACACCGAAAGCTGATCTCAATTAATAAAGTCTACACAGGTTACGAGGAGAGAGAGTCACAACTAAGATGGGACTGGAATTCATTGCTTTGTGATGACGATCAATTCTCATTTAGTAACTACAGCAAACGTTATTTCCCAGATGCTGGAGATTATGCTCAATATCTGGAAGATTTTAGTAAGCACTTTCAACTTAAGATTAAATGTGGAACTAAGATAGTTAAAATCTCTAAAAATAACCAATTCTTCGTTACTGACGATCAAGGCCATGTTTATACCTGCCGCCGTCTAATTATAGCAACAGGAGTCTCCAAGCCCTATATTCCTGACATACCAGGTATTGAGCTGACCGAGAACTACTTTGATTTTCCCTTTGATCCTGAAGAATATGTTAATCAGAGAGTGTTAATCATCGGCAAAGGAACATCGGGTTTTGAAACTGCCAACCATCTAACCGAGACAGCAAGAGTAATTCATTTGTGTAGTCCCAACTCCATTAAATTTGCCTGGCAAACACACTTTTCTGGCGATTTACGAGCAATTAATACACCCTTTCTAGATACCTATATACTTAAAGGTCAGAACTCTGTACTTGATGCCAGCGTTGAGAAAATCGAATATAAAAACGGAGAGTATCTGGTCGATATGTGTTTCTCTCATGCTGATGGACAAAAAGCTGTATTCGCTTATGACCGCGTCCTTTGTTGCACTGGTTTTCAGTTCGATAGTTCCATCTTTGATGATACCTGCAAACCAGAATTAGATATTCACGACAAGTTTCCGACAATGACCAGCGAATGGGAATCTACCAAGATTGCCGATATGTACTTTGCTGGGACTTTAATGCAGGTGCGAGATTTTGACAAAACCAATTCCAACGTGATTCATGGATTTCGTTTTAATATTAAAGCCCTCAGTCAAATACTAGAACAGAAATATCATGACAAACAATTGCCATACAATACTCTACCGCTTCAGTCGCAAGCAATTGTAGAGAAATTAATTGAAAGGATAAGTACCAGTCCAGAACTTTTTCTCCAGCAAGGTTTTCTCTGCGATTTGATTGTGTTCTCGAAATCAAGTCAAACAGCAAATTACTATGAAGGTTTACCTGTGGATTATGTGCGCGATCGCGCAAGCAGCATTGGCTTTAGCAATGGGGATTTAGCTGAGAACGACCAGTACTATACAATTACGCTGGAGTTTGGTAAAATTGAAGGAGATCCATTCAGTGTCAAACGGGAGAAAGACCCAGATAAAGCATATTTAAGCGCTCACATACATCCAATTGTTCGACGCTTTACTAAGAGTTCTCTACTGTACGAACAGCATATTTCTGAGCATTTAGAGAACGATTGGCGACCAAACCAACATCCCGGTGAAAAATCTGTAATTCGCTCTCTAGAATTTATCGGTCAGTCTGACTATAGTCAGTTTCAAAGCACTTATGCTCAAAAACTTATTGAGTTTTTTGAACAGGAAATTAGCTTTACCAAACCATTTGTCCCACCTGCTTTAGTCGGATCAACAAAATGACAATCAAACTGTTGAAAAAAGTCGTCTAATTCACAAAATATCTTGGTGATAAGGTTGTCTTAATTTAAATTATATTGTTCTGAGCTGAGACTGAATTCTTAAAGCCTACTCTCAGCTTTTTTTCTGGCTTTGTCCAATCTGCAGGGTATCAGTTTTCCATGGTTGAAAAAAAATTCAGTTTTTCAGCTAATATCTGAACGTGAGGTTCACTCAACAGTTTAATTAATGATCAACCTGCTATAGGGCGATCGCGTAGCGGTGCGTAGCACTATCGCCACCCTTCCTATAATATCTGAACGTGAGGTTCACTCAACAGTTTAATTAATGATCAACCTGCTATAGGGCGATCGCATAGGGGTGCGTAGCACTATCGCCACCCTTCCTATTTCATCTAAAATCAAAAAAAAAATACATTACGCACGACGAAATTTACTATAAAAACCAGGAGTCAGGAGAAAATCATAGTGGTCATAATTCAATACGGTTTTGCGCTCTGCACTACCACAAATAGCTGGTAAGATGAATATCGAGTAACCAGATATGGCGATCGCCCGATTATATAATTTATAATACTACCGGACGTTCATAATTCAGGTAGGAAGCTAATGACAGAAACAACAACGTATTTCAATGCAGATGTAGTTATTATTGGTGGTGGTATTGCGGGTCTGGCAACAGCTTATTACCTTAGCCAGAAACAAAATCTACAAATTATATTGTTAGAGAAAGACTCTATCCCTAATCCCAACAACAGTTCCTATGGCGATGAACGGATGTATCGCCGAATGTATTCTAATGAATATCTGTCAGAATTGCAAGAGGAAAGCTTGAAAGAGTGGAAAAACCTTGAAACTCAACATGATTGTCAATTACTGAGACAAAATGGCTTGCTCTTCTACGGCGAAGCTTGGGATGAAGAAACAATAGAAGGGAGTATTCCAGGTGCTCGTCGGGTGATGGAAAAGAAAGGGATTCCATTTGAAGCCTTAAATGCGGAACAACTCCAACAACGTTGGCCAATGCGTCCTAAATCAGATTTTATCGGTTTGTTTGAAAGCACTTCCGGTATGGTTTGGTCTGCACGAGCAATTGAGGTATTTCGCTCTCAAGCAGAAGCCAATGGCGTATCTATCCACACAGGGCAAGAAACTGTTAGTCTCAACTGCACTTCTAGTAGCACGGTTGAAATCAAAACACGATCAGGAAATACATTTTTAGCCAATCAAGTTGTTTTGACTACTGGAGCTTGGACTAATGATTTACTCAGCCTATTTACAACTCCCCTCAATCTAGAAATTTGGCCGATGGTATGGGGACACTATCGAGTGGAAGAGACTTTACGAGAGCAGTTTCCACAATGGTTTTGTTTTCAGCAAGAAAAGCCAGATACTAACGATGGTGGACTGTACTACGGATTTCCTTGTCATACTCCCGAAACATCACTCATCAAAGTTGGGATTGATTGGTGTCCACCAGAATTACGGACAAAAACCATGAGTACGTTTGTCAGAGAACCCCATCCAGAGCTTGTCCAATTACTCGATCGATTCCTTCGTCATAATTGGGATGGAATTAAGGAGTGTGTCGGTTTGTATTTTAGTCCATACACGATGACAAAAGATACTCTATTTGTCCTGGATAAGCTTCCCGGATATCCACAAATTAGTCTTTTTACAGGTGGTTCGGGTCAAGCGTTTAAGTTTGCACCGCTTTTAGGGAAATTGCTGGCTGAGTTAGTTTTAGATCGGACTCCCTCTTTTGATTTATCCCCCCTCAGTGCCAGTCGGGAGTGTGTTATATCATCTCCGGATGAACAGTTATAAATAATTAGGGAGGAGTCAGGAGTCAGGAGTCAGGAGGGAGAAGTGGTCAGGACTTACGCAAAAAATCAAATTACACACCATCTGTAGGGGCTTTCTGGCATTTACTAACGTAAAGCTCCGCTTTATATGNCTCCGGATGAACAGTTATAAATAATTAGGGAGGAGTCAGGAGTCAGGAGTCAGGAGGGAGAAGTGGTCAGGACTTACGCAAAAAATCAAATTACACACCATCTGTAGGGGCTTTCTGGCATTTACTAACGTAAAGCTCCGCTTTATATGTCGCGCAGCGTTAACGGAGTTGTGCGATAGCAAAACGCCCTTACTAGATATAGTGGCTCTGCGTAAGTCCTGGTGGTGAAAAAAAGAATATATCAGAACCCACATTCCGCTTTGGTTCGCACATGAAACGCGGAGCAAGTGCGACTGCTTAATTGCTCTGTTCCGCGATTATTGATGTTCTATTCATCTATTGTCCAATAGTTAGGGTGGGCTGATTAAATCTCAAAGTATTTACAGATAAAGGTTTTAGCCTTTTTAAGTCGGTAAAAAGTACGCTTGTTTCAGCTCTTAATGCACGGTTCCCGAAAAATCAAAAAGTTAGTATTTTCGCTGCTGAGTATAGCCAAAAAATTACTCCTCCCCTACTCCTTTTTCAGCAAACCCTAGTTAGGGTTGGCTGATTTGCAATAGAACATCCGTTCCGCTTTGCTACGCGGATGAAACGCGATCGCTCTGTTTCGCGATTATTGATGTTCTATTCATCTATTGTCCAATAGTTAGGGTGGGCTGATTAAATCTCAAAACCTTTATCTGTCAATGCTTTTATATTTAATCAGCAGAGCAATAATTATTAATTATTGAATATGATGCTATGGGGCGATAAAGCCTTAAGCATCGTTGTTTTGCTTATTCTTTGTAAATGCGTAAATGGGTGTGTGTATAATCCATCGAAAACTGACCAGGATTTTCTCTAACTCTAGCGGTAAATCTTGCGTAAAATTGGTTGACAATATCTAAAACATCTTTATTAGATCGATTAGTTAGAGCATTTCTGAAGGTATGTTCACTCCAAGAGCGAATTGTTTGGGTGAGACCTTGGGCAAATTTCTCTGTATCCTGATCGTCTTCGTACTGAGACCGATAAGGACAGGGAATCTGCATAGTTCTGATATCTCCTAATCGTAACCCTGCTTGATAGACTTCACTTTCAGGCTCTTCAAGACACGCTGCAAACTCGGCTTCTGTTCGGTAATAATTTTGGAATGTAGCACCAACATACTCCTCAGGCTTAATTAAACCCTCAATCTGCATTTGTTTCCAAATTTCGTGCAGAATATCGTGCATATTCAAGTCTACCTGATTGTTGCCTAGATAACGCCCTTTTTCATCTGTGGATAAGTTGGCACTGACTATTTGCCCCCCAGATTTGAGTTCTTTCGCCCTAGCTAGAAGAATAGTAGTCCAGTCAAGCTGTGATTGGGCTTGGAACATTGCTTTATCTTCCCCTTGTTCACAAACATTAATATGGGTATGGTAGGTTAGATGTTTAGGCAACTTACTTAACCAGTGCATGGCTGTGGAAGAGAAGCCAAAGTCTAGACTATTGGGGGGACACACAGGTTCATAGAATGATCGTGGAACCATTGAAACGACTAGATTTTGATCGCCCTGCATTAAAAAGGATGAAGTTTTACCTAAAGCATTAAAGTCATTACTGGGTAAATCACTAAAGATTGCTTCAACAAAAACCCCGTTATTTTGTTTTTTGACAGTAGCAATAATTTGCTGCCATAATCCTTGGGTAGTACCACCGTCTGCAATACCGTAATCAGCTAGTCTTACTTGTGAACTGTTTTGGATGGGTTGGATTGCTTTTGTGACTAAATCCCCAGCAGCTTCGAGACAAAGTTTTGCTCCAAGTGTGTTGAGTGAGTAGTCAGATGCCATATAAATTGCCATGTCAGATATTCTCTAATGATGATGATTTTTTCCAGCTTTTGGATTTAATTTTTCTCTAAAAAATCTGGCATTTGACATCCCACTCTGGGTTGTTTATCTGCTGCTGAAATCAGGGTTGATATAACTTGTTCGTAGGATTTTTCGCTATTGGTTAGCTCGGCCAAAAATAACTTTANTTGAGTGAGTAGTCAGATGCCATATAAATTGCCATGTCAGATATTCTCTAATGATGATGATTTTTTCCAGCTTTTGGATTTAATTTTTCTCTAAAAAATCTGGCATTTGACATCCCACTCTGGGTTGTTTATCTGCTGCTGAAATCAGGGTTGATATAACTTGTTCGTAGGATTTTTCGCTATTGGTTAGCTCGGCCAAAAATAACTTTACTTTTTGTTCAATCACTCCTAGAACAAATGCATAAATATATCGGGGATCTACTTGCTTGAAGATTAATGGGGAATAAAATTCGATTGAGTCGCAAATAACAGCTCCAGCACTACTAATTGATTCCGGAATAAAAGTGATGGATTTTGCCTGTAAAATATCGAGTACAGAAGGTTCACTCAGGGGAACATTAGCAGAGCCAACAATAGAGTTGTTGGGAAATAACTTAGATTACAAAAAAAATAAAATGAAAACAGATATATTTAGTTAGTGATTTTATTATTTATGCTG
>NZ_LGSU01001481.1 GCF_002260545.1 Hydrocoleum sp. CS-953
CCCCTACTCCCCTATAGGGATTGAGGGTTAGGGTTCCCGCTGGACTTTCTCCTGCTGTTTCGGCGAATATTCCTAATCTCCCTGAGATGAATAAGTCGTTGGCGTTGATGGTAATATTTCCGCCTGCTTCTGTGTTGGTGGCTCCTTTTTTGGCGGTGGCACTAATTTGAGCGTTTTCGCCGATAGTGAGTTGTTGGGTGGTTATTTCTATGTCTCCTGCTTTTCCGGCACTATTAGTTTCGGTAGTGAGACTTGTGCCTTTTTCTAGGGTGAAGTCTTTGGTGTTGATGTTGATTTGGCCGGCGTTGCCTTTGTCTTCTGTGGAGGCACTAATAGCTACTCCGTCGGATATTCTCAGGTTTTCTGTTTGGATGTCGATAATTCCGGCGTTGCCTGTCCCTGATGTTTCTACGGCGATGAAGCCTTGGCCTGATATGTCTATGTTTTCTGGGGCGGTGATGAATATGTTCCCGCCGTTGCCTGTGGAGGAGGTGGAGGCGGAGATGAAGCCGTCGTTGCTGAAGTTGATGTCTATGTCTGGGTTATTTTTGTAGGGTGAAAGGGTGAGGGTGCCTGCGTTGGCGGTGGCTTCGGTTTCGGCGAATATTCCGAGTCTCCCTGTGATGTTGAGTTGGTTGGTGTTGATGGTGATGTTGCCTCCGTCTCCGTCGCTGGTTGAGCCTATTATTACTGTGGCGCTGATTTGGGCATCTTCCCCGATGTCTACGGTAGGGGATTGGATGCTTATGGAGCCTGGGTTGCCTGCGCCTGTGGTTTCTGTGATGAGGCTGGTGTCTTTGTCTAGGTTGAGGTTGTTGGCAAGGATATTGATGGTGCCTGCGTCACCTGCGTTTTCTCTGGCTTCGGTGCTGGCTTGGAGTTTGCTGCTGTTGGTGAGTTGGATGTCTTGGGGGGTTTCGAGGGTGATGGTGCCAGCGTTTCCTTGGCCGTTGGTGGTGCTGAGGATGTCGGTGTTGTCGAGGGTGATGTTGCCGAGGCTGTAAATGTTGACGTTTCCTGCGGGGTTGTCTCCTTTGGTGTCGCTTTCGATGATAACGTTGTTGAGGTTGAGGTTGCCATTGCTGAGGATGGAGACATCTCCTGATTGGCCTTCTGTTGCTCCTACGTCTACTTCTATTGTTCTCTCCTCATTTGTTCTCGGATCATTAATTTTTATACTTACTTGTTTACTGGTAATGATAGATAAGTCACTGAGTTCAAGGTTTCCTTGTGACTTACTTTCTATTGTGACTTCCCCTGATTTTTCCTGGGAAGATAGTGTGAGTATTTCTGCGTTGCTGAGGTTGTTGGTGGTAATGTTAACGTCTCCACCATTTCCGGAGCCGTTTTCTCCTACTGAGAATGTTCTGATTGATAGTTGTTGTGTGTCTCCGTCTTCTGGAGGGTTGAATTTTATTGTGTCTGCAGTCAGAGATATCGCTCCCCCATTTCCTGAGTTGCTATAATAGGAAAACGAGGAGGAATCGAACGATGTGGTATTGATGTCACCAGTCTGAGTCGAGATAGTTATATCTCCCGCATTCCCCTTAGACGATGTGGAATTGAGCCATTCTGTATTGATATCACCAGTCTGAGTCGAGATAGTTATTTCACCCCCATCCCCTATTCGAGACGACGAGGAATCAATTGATTGGGTAGTGATATCACCAGTCTGAGTCGAGACAGTTACCTTTCCCCCATCCCCGTAAGACGAGGAATCAATTGATTGGGTCTTGATGTCACCAGTCTGAGTCGAGATAGTTATTTCACCCCCATCCCCGAAAAACGACCCGAAACGAATTGATTGGGTAGTGATATCACCAGTCTGAGNACCAGTCTGAGTCGAGATAGTTATTTCACCCCCATCCCCGAAAAACGACCCGAAACGAATTGATTGGGTAGTGATATCACCAGTCTGAGTCGAGATAGTTATATCTCCCACATTCCCCTTAGACCCGGAATCAATTGATTGGGTCTTGATGTCACCAGTCTGAGTCGAGATAGTTATATCTCCCCCATCTTCTTTAAACGACCCGGAATGAATTGATTGGGTATTGATATCACCAGTCTGAGTCGAGATAGTTATTTCACCCCCATTCCCCGTAGCCGACCCGGAATCAATTGATTGGGTAGTGATATCACCAGTCTGAGTCGAGATAGTTATTTCACCCCCATTACCTTCAAACGACGAGGAGGAATCAATTGATTGGGTAGTGATATCACCAGTCTGAGTCGAGATAGTTATTTCACCCCCATTCCCTTCATACGACGACGATGAATTAATTGATTGGGTATTGATATCACCAGTCTGAGTCGAGACAGTTACCTTTCCCCCATCCCCGTAAGACGAAGCGGAATCAAGTCTTTGGATATTGATATCACCAGTCTCAGTGGAGATAGTAATCTCACCCCCATTACCTTCAAACGACCCGGAATCAATTGATTGGGTATTGATATCACCATCCTGAGTCGAGACAGTTACCTTTCCCCCATTTCCATCACCAGATGAAGTATCTAATGAAAATGTATTAATATTACCAGAAATAGCATTAAGGTTAATATCACCCCCAATTCCTTGAACAGCACTAGAATTAATCAACCCTGTAATAATATTGTTATTAGCTTTCAGGTTAATTCTCCCCCCATCACCAGTTTCGCTCAAACTACGAATATTTCCTACACTAATATCCCCATGAGTTGCTTCTAGATTAATTGCTCCACCATTTCCTCCTCCACTCACTAAAGTAGTAGGTTGACGCAACAACAGTTGTGTACCTTGGGCAATTCCCCAGGGAGCAGTATCACCGGCTCTGTATAACCTGCCACTATCTCCAAGACCCATATCTTGTACCCTCAAAGTCCAAGTTCCATTAGGGTTTTCTCCATTAAAATCTGCTAAACTTCCTTGGGGACGATATGTACCATCAAACGGTGCATTACCATCGCGAATACTTCTAGAAGCATCATCATCCAACACAGTATCTTGAAAGTTATCTCCACTACTACCAACACCATCAAACAATGTTACTTCATTCCCTTGGGGTGATTGGAGATAGACTTCTAAGTCTGAATTAAAAGTATGCTTGGCAGAAAAGCGTACATCTAGCTCTTCTACAGTTCCCAAGTCACCATCTACAGTAAAAGTAAAGGTTGCATCGCCTGCCGTACCTTCTGCTGGTATAGCTCCCCCCTCATCCACATCTATCGCCGCCAACAACTCCCCACCAGAAAAAACAGGCAACCAAGAAGTATCAATATTCCCCAAAATAATTTCAGCACCAGCAATAGTCAAATTCCGCCCATTAGTCTTAATAGTATCCGCCCCATTCTCAAAGGTATTCGGATCGCTCCCAACATCCGCTTCATTATCCAACATTTCCACAATACCAACTCCATCCCCATCCACATCTGCACGAATTTCTATCTCTCCTCCCCCAGGGAAAAATTCCAACACATCATCCTCTATATCCTCAACAGTAATATCATTTGTCGCTTCTAACTTAACATCCGCATCCCCAGAAGTTTCATCAAATTCATCATTTATCCTAATATTAGTAGCAGACAAAGAAACACTTTCCCCACCACCTTTTATNCCAACTCCATCCCCATCCACATCTGCACGAATTTCTATCTCTCCTCCCCCAGGGAAAAATTCCAACACATCATCCTCTATATCCTCAACAGTAATATCATTTGTCGCTTCTAACTTAACATCCGCATCCCCAGAAGTTTCATCAAATTCATCATTTATCCTAATATTAGTAGCAGACAAAGAAACACTTTCCCCACCACCTTTTATTCCGCTACCCGTAGCAACAATATCTCCCGTCGCTTCAATATTTATCGAACCATTTGTATCAGTAACTTCTGTTGCTTCGATCCCCCCTAACCCCCCTTGCGAAGGGGGGGATATTTCTGCTTCTGCTTCGATCCCTCCTCCTTGCGAAGGGGGGGATATTTCTGCTTCTGAATTATTCTCTACTATTTCCTGAGTAGAAATAGCTTCCGTTAAAGTCACATCTCCATCACTTTTAATATCAATATCTCCTCCAGCAGTAACAATACCATCCACATCCTTACTCACATCACCAATATTCACATTTCCTACATCAAAAAACACCCCTCCACTACCACTAACTGCCTCTAAATTTTCCACATTCAACCGCAAAGGTGCATCAGTTAAACCTATTCCTCCATTCCCAGAAGTTTGAAACAAAACACTCCCCGCATTAATCAAAGAATTCTCAGAAACTCTAGCAATATTTCCCCCATTAGCATTAACAAAAACCTCTCCTGTTGTAGTTAAAGAAGCCAGATTTATATCACCTACTTCTCCTAAATTTCCTAACTCAATATTAATAGTTCCACTTCCAGCATTTAACGTTGTTCCATCTAACTGATTTATTGAAGCTTTTCCGTCAGAACGGTTAGCCAAATTCATCTCATCATTATTACCAAGTAAATCAATATTTCCATTTCCAACTGATGTATCAATATCCGCATTTATATTAATACTTCGACCAGCTTTTAATTCTACAGAAGAATCAGTTTCTATCTTTTCATTAACTGTTATATCATTGTCAGCTTCTAATACTACATTCCCTGATAATTGCCCAATATTTTCAGCCGAAATTGTCACATCTGCATTCTCATCTTGAGCAAAAGGATCTATTGGTGCTTCTGTTTCAG
This sequence comes from Hydrocoleum sp. CS-953, assembly GCF_002260545.1. Taxonomy (GTDB): domain Bacteria; phylum Cyanobacteriota; class Cyanobacteriia; order Cyanobacteriales; family Microcoleaceae; genus Trichodesmium. The sequence continues at coordinate 4,690 of NZ_LGSU01001481.1, forward strand.
TCGCTTCTGAACTATCAACAACTTCAGAATTTTCAGTCGTTTCTACCTCAGTATTATCTTCTACTACTTCTGTTTCTGTCGTTTCTGAACCTTCAGCAACTTCAGGATTTTCAGTCGTTTCTACCTCAGTATTATCTTCTCCTGTTTGTGAAGTATCAGAATTTTCTGACTCTCCTATAGTCACACTTTCTGGTTGTGAAAATATCGTTCCATCTTCTCCAAATGCTGCAGTAACATTCACATTTCCATCAAATGTTAAATCTTGTTTTCCCGTAACTTCAACAAACCCTCCATTACCAGAAATTTCCCCACCTTTAGCACTAATATTTCCGTCAAAATTAGTAGTTCCATCAGACCAAATTATTACTCTTCCTCCATCTCCATTCTCAATAGCATTAGCAGAAATAGTTGAGCCACTATTAACAGAAGTTGCCTGAGAATTGAAAACTGTGCTACTCTCTTGAGAATCTCCTCCAATTAATACCGTACCGCCACCATTTAAACCATCAGCATTAATATTAGTCTCAACCAGAGCTACGCGATCGCCTAACACATTTACTTGGCCTCCTATATCCTCAGAGTCAGATACATCTATACCTCCAGAAGCGATCGCCGTTCCTGGTACATCTGCCACTATTGTATTTGAATCTGTCAACACCACATCACCATTTTCATTAACAATTACAGATGTGGCCTGAATTATTTCTCCACCTGTTAAAAGTCCGGGTAAAGATAGAGGGGCTATATCAGTATCTTCCCCATTCACTATGACTGGGTTTACTTCTAAACTGAGTAAATGTCCTGGTTGAGATATTCTTAAGATACTACCACCTTCTACTGCTGTGATGGTAATATTACCCCCTACTGTGGAAAGTTGCCCGGTGTTAATAACTGTCCCACCTAATAAGGTTAAATTTTCTCCAGGGTTTAAACTTAAGTTTGCTTCATTAACTATAGCGCCTGGGTTAGATACATTAAATCTATAACCACTGGGTTCTCCGATTAAGTTAGCATAATTATTTGTTCCCATTGCCTCAAACCAGAAGTTATTGTTGTCAAAGCCAATTCCTGTGGCGGTGGTGACACTGAATGAGGCGGGTATGTTGAGGCTAGCGTTTGGCCCAAACATTATGCCTGCGGGGTTCATTAGAAAGAGATTTGAATTACCCCCGATAACTTGAATAAGACCATTAATATAAGAGGCATTTCCACCAGTAACTCTACCGAGAATGTTGCTAGTGTCTGGAGTGGTGACGAAGTTGGCAGTTTGGCCAGAGTTAACATTGAATTGGTCAAAACTGTGGAAGAGATTGGCCCCACTGCGTCTGCCACCTTCAATATTGAATTGATTGGCGTTTTGATTTACCGTTGTTCCTGTACCGTCGTTAGCGGGGGTTATAGGTTGGGAGTGAGCAGGAGCTACAGCCAATGCTCCTAAAATTATGGTGAGGGCAGATATACCGTAAGATTCTACAACAGTGGGTTTCATATTAAAAATAATGATAAAGGAGATAAATAGGAGCTATCAGAAAACCGACTAGGAGGGAAAAAAGCCTGATATATCGCCCTACTGAGGCGATCGCGCTGCCAGTGGAGAGATATACAGGACTTACGCAGAAATGCTATCCGTAGGGGCAATTCATCTTTGGGGACCATGACTTAGGAGATTTCCCCTACGAAAAACGTAATTTTATAGATGCTTTGGGTAAATCCTGATAGATTAACAATATCTTAATATATTAATTGATTTATATTTTAACTCACAATAGTAAAGATACTGAAATTCAGTTACGCTTTTTGAGAGGTTATTTCCGTAAATTTACCGAATAAAATTTTTGTTTGTGGTAGCGTGTCTAGACTAAAATTTTCGGTAAAACCTAACCCCCCAACCCCCTTCCCTGCAAGAGAAAGGGGATAATTCCTCCCCTCTCAAGAGCAGGAGAGGGGTCGGGGGAGAGGTCTTCCGGGATACTGAAACTTAACCCACATTTTAACTCCCCCGGCGAGAAGTCCCGCGCTCTCCTTTCGGGGGAGCGTCGGGATGATAGCTGGGCGTTATTTGTGTAGTTTTTCGTTATTTTTGATATACTAAGTCAAGTAGAAATAAAGGTCAATTTTGGGATGCTACTGAAATACAAGTACAAGCTCAAACCACATAAAAGGCAAGCAGTGATTATATCTAACTGGTTACACATGGCTAGGAAGCAATATAACTATCGTTTAGCTGAAAGGTTGAGATGGTTTGAAGCCACGCGCACACTCCTTAATGCTTGCCCACTTAATGTTTCAGTAGTACCTGTAGAGCAAATCTACAAAAATATCCCAGAATTTAGAGTACAAACGCGCGATGGTAGGAAAAAAGACAGCAATGGTAACCCGATAACCAAGAAAGGGGATAAGCATCCGAACATAGTTAATGGTTATGTATGTTGGGAAACTGTTCANAACCCGATAACCAAGAAAGGGGATAAGCATCCGAACATAGTTAATGGTTATGTATGTTGGGAAACTGTTCAACTGGCAGACTTAGCACAGACTAAAAAACTATTTCCTGAGTATAAGTCCATGCACTCCCAGGTTCTTCAAGACGTTATCCAGCGTGTACAAACCACAATGGATAACTTTACCCAACCTGATAAAAAGGGTAAAACCAGTGGTAGACCGAAATTCAAAGGAAGGCATTATTATAACTCGTTCAGTTATCCTCAGTTATCAAATACCAATATAGTCAAAAATGCTAACGGTCGTTTTTGTGTCAATTTACCAAAAATTGGTTTAGTCCCCTTTGTGTACAATCGCTTAATACCAGAAGGTTTCCAGGTTAAGACAGGTACAGTAATTCGAGAAGCGGATGGATACTACATCAGTTTCACAATCGAAGATCAGACTGTGCCTTATGAGGTTGTAGAAATTCAACCCACCGAAGAGAATTCCAAAGGTATAGATTTAGGATTATTGTACTATGCTGTTACATCTGATGGGGAGTTTGTAGAAGTTCCTAAGTTTTTCAGACTCTCGGAACATAGATTATCTAGGCTTCAGGTGAGATTAGCCAAAAAATCCAAGCATTCAAAACCTTGGAAAATTCTCAAACGTAAGATAGCAAAACTGCATCAACTAATAGCGAGGCAAAGATTAGACTGGCAATTCAAACTTGCTTATCATCTCTTTAGTGATGTAAGTGTTATTTTCATCGAAGACTTGCAAATAGCTAATTTNACTCTCGGAACATAGATTATCTAGGCTTCAGGTGAGATTAGCCAAAAAATCCAAGCATTCAAAACCTTGGAAAATTCTCAAACGTAAGATAGCAAAACTGCATCAACTAATAGCGAGGCAAAGATTAGACTGGCAATTCAAACTTGCTTATCATCTCTTTAGTGATGTAAGTGTTATTTTCATCGAAGACTTGCAAATAGCTAATTTAGTTAGACGTTGCCAGGCCAAATTAGGTGGTAATGGTCAATTTTTACCCAACGGCCAATCAGCCAAATCAGGGTTAAATAAGTCTTTGCAAGATGCAGCGTTTGGTCAGTTTGTTCAGATTCTAGAGTATGTTGCCTGGAAACTGGGCAAGCGAGTTATCAAAGTAGACCCGAAAGGAACATCTCAGCATTGTTGGCAATGTTTGAGCAAAGTTCCTAAAAGCTTATCAGAGCGCTGGCATTCTTGTCCGGAGTGTGGCCAGGAATTAGATAGAGACTATAACTCAGCACTTCTGATACAAAAAATAGGATTGTTATCAACACAGGAGGAGGACATCACTTCTGTTAAAACTGCGGTCATGGCTTCCCTGACTGAAGAATCCCGCGCTCTCCCGTAGGGGAGCGTCGGGAGTATGTCAAGGACAATCAAATAGTGTCCAAAAATTTAATTTCATCTATGACCAAAACTATACCAGAACTACCAACTAAATACGACCCCTTTGCTACTGAAGCTAAATGGCAGAAATATTGGGAGGAAAATAATATATTTAAGGCAGACCCCAATCAAGCAGGGGACCCCTACTGTATTGTCATTCCTCCACCGAATGTTACAGGTAGTCTCCATGCAGGCCATGCTTTTAACAATTCTCTGATAGACACGCTTATTCGTTACCATCGGATGCGGGGTGACAATACCCTCTATCTCCCTGGTACTGACCACGCAAGTATTGCTGTTCAAACTATTCTGGAACGTAAACTTAAAGCTGAGGGTAAAAGTCGCTACGATATCGGGCGGGAAAAATTCCTGGAACGTGCGTGGGAATGGAAGGCGGAGTCTGGTAGCACTATTGTTAATCAACTGCGTCGTCTGGGAGTTTCTACAGACTGGACGCGGGAACGTTTTACCCTAGATGAAGGTTTATCAAAAGCTGTTATCGAAGCATTCATGCGTCTCTATGAACAGGGTCTCATCTATCGTGGTAACTATTTGGTAAACTGGTGTCCTGCTAGTCAGTCTGCTGTTTCTGACTTGGAGGTAGAAAATAAGGAAGTTAACGGTTATCTTTGGCATTTTCGCTACCCCCTCACTGATGGTAGTGGTTATGTGGAAGTTGCGACAACTCGCCCAGAAACAATGTTGGGAGATACTGGTGTTGCTGTTAACCCTAATGACGATCGCTACAAAGATATTCTCGGCAAAACTCTGACTCTACCAATAATGGGACGGGAAATACCTATTGTTGCTGATGAGTTGGTTGATCCTGAGTTTGGTACTGGTTGCGTGAAAGTTACTCCTGCTCACGATCCTAATGATTTTGAAATGGGTAAACGTCATAATTTGCCATTTATTAATATTATGAATAAGGATGGCAGTTTGAATGAAAATGCAGGAGTCTTTGTCGGACAAGACCGTTTTGAGGCGCGGAAAAATGTTGTCAAACGGTTAAGAGAAGAGGGCGTTTTGGTTAAGATAGAGGAATATAGTCATAGCGTTCCCTATAGCGATCGTGGCAAAGTACCTGTTGAACCTTTACTGTCTACTCAGTGGTTTGTCAAGATTGAACCATTGGCAACGAAAACACTGGAATTATTGGATAAACACAACCAACCGAAGTTTGTTCCAGAACGTTGGACGAAGGTTTATCGCGACTGGTTGGTGAAAATTAAAGACTGGTGTATTTCTCGGCAACTTTGGTGGGGTCATCAAATTCCTGCTTGGTATGCTATCAGCGAAACTAATGGGGAAATTTCTGATAATACTCCTTTTCTTGTCGCTCGTTCGGAGGCAGAAGCGTTGGAGCAAGCAAAGGCAAAATTTGGCGATGATGTGAAAATTCAACAGGACCCAGATGTGCTTGATACTTGGTTTTCATCAGGTTTATGGCCGTTTTCGACTTTGGGGTGGCCAGAGAATACTCCCGACTTAGGAAAATATTATCCTACTAGCACTCTTTCGACTGGTTTTGATATCATCTTTTTCTGGGTTGCTAGAATGACAATGATGGGAGTACATTTTACTGAACAAATGCCGTTTGAAACTGTATATATTCACGGTTTAATGTTAGATGAAAACGGTAAAAAGCAATCTAAATCTGTTGGAAATGGAATTGACCCTTTGTTGTTAATTGACAAGTATGGAACTGATGCTTTGCGTTATACTTTAATGCGAGAAACTGCCGGAGCAGGACAAGATGTCAGGATGGATTATAATCGAGAAACTGATGAGNAAGCAATCTAAATCTGTTGGAAATGGAATTGACCCTTTGTTGTTAATTGACAAGTATGGAACTGATGCTTTGCGTTATACTTTAATGCGAGAAACTGCCGGAGCAGGACAAGATGTCAGGATGGATTATAATCGAGAAACTGATGAGTCGGCATCGGTAGAAGCGTCTCGAAATTTTACTAATAAAATTTGGAATGCTGCTCGATTTGTAATGATGAAATTAGAGGGTAAAACTCCTCAAGAATTAGGGGAACCAGAGGCGGATAAATTAGAGTTAGTTGACCGTTGGATTTTGTCTCGTTTCTATCAGACTGTGCAGCAAACTTGCGACTATTTAGATAATTATGGTTTGGGGGAAGCTGCTAAAGGTATTTATGAATTTATTTGGGGAGATTTTTGTGATTGGTATCTGGAATTAGTTAAGTCTCGTTTGCAGGGTGATAATGAAAGTTATAAGTTAGTAGCACAGCAAACTTTGGCTTATGTTTTGGATGGAATTTTGAGATTATTACATCCTTTTATGCCTCATATTACTGAGGAAATTTGGCATACTTTGAATCAGGTTGGTGAAGAAAAATGTTTGGCTTTAGAATCTTATCCTAAGTTAGATAAGTCTTTAATTAATTCCGATTTAGAAGCAGAGTTTGAGTTATTAATTGGGGTAATTCGGACGCTGAGAAATTTACGGGCGGAGGTTGATATTAAGCCAAAGGTAAAAATCACAGCAATTTTGCAGAGTGAAAATGAAAAAGAACGGGAAATTTTGCAAAAAGGAGAGAGTTATATTCAGGATTTAGTTAAGATTGAAAAGTTGGATATTACTCCTAGTATTGATGCAGAAGTTGGTCAGACTATTGCTGGTGTTTTTGGAACTGTACAAATTTTAATTTCCTTATCTGGAGTAGTAGATATTGAAGCTTTATCTGCTCGGTTAGAGAAGAAATTAGGGAAGTTAGAAAAAGAAATTTTATCTACTTCTAAAAGGTTAAGTAAACCTGGTTTTGTCGAAAAGGCAGACCCTAAATTTGTAGAGGAAACTAGAAATAATTTAGCAGAGGCAGAAAAGCAGGCAGAAATTTTACGCGATCGACTGAATAATTTAAAGTCTAATTAGGCATATAGCAATCCTAAATAGGTTGTAGTATTTTATCATAGGGGTTTGGTCTCTAAACCCAAGCAAAAAATGGGATTTGGAGACCAAACCCCTACAGTTTTTCTCACAAATCATTTAGGATTAGTATATATGGTTGGGTTTAGTTATTAGCTAACCCAACTGTTAAAGTTATGAAAAACAAAAGGAGAAATTGTGCCAGCAAAAGATATTTATTATTCTGTTATTAAACAAGTGGATTTTCTATAAACTGAATAAATTGTTTCCCTAAGTCTGTTGTATTGCTTTTTTGTAAGTTATTTTTTACATCTGATATAATTGAGTCAATATTTTCAGTATGCTTGACAGTTCTAAAATTGTTTTCATAGTTATGACGAGGTTGAAAAGGATTTAATTCTGATATGATTGACTCTCTTTCATCAGCTTCTTGTTTTAATATTTGTTTTACATCATCAAATGGATCGTCAAAATAAATAGTTGGAGGTTCTTCTTCAAAAGTTTCATATACCTCTCTCAATTTTATCAATCCCTTATTGGTCAATTCGAGTAATATTTGATTGTAAAAAATATGATTTTCCTCTAAATTTGGCAAATTAGCTAAAAATTATTCTTCATTATAATTATTTATGTAATGGAGCATTCTGAGTAATCTAATATGAGAAACAGTAAATTCGTCAATCCATTTAAGGAACATCCCCTCAACATCATCTTTAAGAGAGTTAGGAATAGCTGAATTTAAAACTGCATTTCTCAAGGCTTCTAACTTTTCTTGTTGATGTTGACCATCAGCGATACGGATAGCTTTTTTGAAAGTTGTCTGAAATTTTGGATTATCAAAACTTACACCATCAATTTGTTCTTTCAAACCTAATAATTCTTGTACTAATCCTTCTAAAAAATTATGCAATCTTTGACTAGAAGGTTCTTTAATATAATTCTCATAAAAAGTTACTGCAAGTGAACCTACTGCCGGAATAGCACTAACTAATGCTTTCTTAGCATTATAATTTTTATCTTTACTATTTCCTTGCTTTAATAACTCTAATTTTTCTTGTAGTTCGGAATTATAATTTGTATTGCTCATTAAATATTTCCTCCTATAACCAATCAGAGTTACATATTATAACAAGCTTCATCTAATGGAGTAGGAAGAGAAGAGAGCGATCGCCTGAATTAGTTAAAGTCGAATTAGGCAAATATACCACTAATATAATAGGGGCGAATAGCCATTCGCCCCTACATTATTTGTTCTGACTAAATAAATTTAATATGGAATCTAGTTATATAATATTATATTGATAATTCTATCTATACTTCATTACAGAAACCTCAAACATAATGACAAGACAACCCCACGACCAATTTGCTAAACAATTCCTCAAAGAATTACTTTCATATTTTGGTCAAGTCGAAATTAGTAAAGAAGTAACTGGAGAAGTTAGACAGATAGATATTTATTTTTCCCCAGCCTCAAAACCTCCTACTTCTAATTTTAATCTAGGAGTATTGAGTCAAATTTTATTGAGTAATTGTTTAATTGAACCATTTAGAAATCAACCTAGCTTAAATGAAGTTCGTAGTTGTCTACTGAAGTTATTTTCGGTGCAAAGTCAATTGCAACGAGAAGCCAAAAGAAATCAAGCATCTATTGATGAACAAAATTTACCTTTTTTATGGATATTAGCTAGTTCTGCATCTGATAAATTAATCAATAGTTTTGGCTTTCAACTAGACCCAGAAAAGCGCGTGACAAGAGTTTATATTTCTACAGCAGGATTAAAAACCAATCTAATTGCAATTAATCAATTACCAGTAATACCGGAAACTCTATGGTTAAGAATATTAGGGAAGGGAAAAACTCAAAAATCAGCTATATTAGAATTAGTTGATTTATCACCAGAAAACCCGTTGAGAAATCTGGCACTAGAACAGGTTTCAATATGGAAGACTAATTTAGAAATTAAACAAGATTTAACATCGGAGGAGAGAGAATTAATTATGAATTTATCACCAGCTTATCTGAAATGGCGTGAAGATGTAAGGCAAGAAGGACGACAAGAAGGGCGTTAGGAAGAACGAAAGATTATACTGGAAAGCTTATTCAAAACTCGATTTAGTCAACTCGATCAAGAGTTNAGAACAGGTTTCAATATGGAAGACTAATTTAGAAATTAAACAAGATTTAACATCGGAGGAGAGAGAATTAATTATGAATTTATCACCAGCTTATCTGAAATGGCGTGAAGATGTAAGGCAAGAAGGACGACAAGAAGGGCGTTAGGAAGAACGAAAGATTATACTGGAAAGCTTATTCAAAACTCGATTTAGTCAACTCGATCAAGAGTTATTAGAAGTTATCGAAACTTTATTAAACTTTTCTGCCGATAAATATGCTCAGATATTAATTAAATTAGTTAATTTACCACGAGAGGAAATCTTAGAGTTGATTAAAAATGAATCATCAAAACAAAACAATTAAACCAGAAAACTTAGCCTAACTTAATTCTACCTCTTTATTTCTGTAAGCATTCAGCCGTCAGCTAGCCTCTTGCCTCCTGCGGAGGAGCTGCGCTAACAGAGGANCTTCGCTAACAGCCAGCCTCCTGCGGAGGAGCTGCGCTTTTCATGTCGCGCAGCGAAACAGCTATGAGTTATTAACTTATCCTGTTTGGAAGTTTGTGTTTGAGAAATTAATCTCCAAAAAGTGAAATATAAATAATCAAGATAGTCAGCTAATTTTAATCACTCCTGTAGGTTTGCTCGGCTATTAGCTGACTGCTGACTGCTAATAGCTGAATGCTTACTTATTTCTTCCTTTTTACTTTATCGCCCTTAGTATTAATCATGCAAAATATAGAGGAAATTGCCTCTTCAATTTTACAAAATTCTGTAGCTCCCCTAGCTAACGAAATAGATAGTAACCCAGAAGCACTAAAAACAGCTTTAATGACTCTCGGAAAATCAGGTTTATTAGCACTACAAATTCCGCGAAAGTGGGGTGGTTTAGAATTAAAGCAACAAGATTATTTTAATTATCAATTACTTGTAGCAAGATATTCTGGTGCATTAGCTTTTCTCCAAACCCAACATCAGAGTGCAGCAGCAATGTTAGCATCAAGTGAAAATGAGCGACTACAACAACAATATTTACCTCATTTGAGTCATGGCAAAATATTATTAGGAGTTGGTTTTTCCCAACTTAGACGCTCTGGGGAAGCACTTGTCAAAGCTTTTCCTACTAAAGGTGGATATTATATAGAAGGAATTGTGCCTTGGATAACTGGATGGAATATATTTCAGGAATTTATTATTGCAGCAAAATTACCTGATGAAAGATNTTTTTCCCAACTTAGACGCTCTGGGGAAGCACTTGTCAAAGCTTTTCCTACTAAAGGTGGATATTATATAGAAGGAATTGTGCCTTGGATAACTGGATGGAATATATTTCAGGAATTTATTATTGCAGCAAAATTACCTGATGAAAGATCAGTTTTTGGCATACTTCCTTTGGAGGAAACTACTACATTAAATGGCAGTATTAGTTTCTCAGAAGTTATGCCTTTGTGTGCTATGAATTCAACTAATACTGTTAGTGCTACAGTCAAAAATTGGTTTTTACCTGATGAGCGAGTAGTTTCTCTTAAACCTGCAAATTGGGTTCATAATAATGACAAACAAAAAGTTTTGCGCTTTAGTGCTTTTGCTTTGGGATGTGCTTTAGCAGGTATTGATATTATGATAGAAGTATCAAAGAGCAAATCTCTTGGTTTTATTGCAGATGCAATTTCTTGTCTACAAGCTGAGGTGAATGAATGTCGAAATGCAATAGAAAAAGCTAATAAAAATCCTGATACTGATTTTGCCAAAAAGCTCCACCTCAGAGCAACATCTATTAATTTAGCCCAGCGTTGTGCTGCTGCTGCTGTTACTGTTTCTAGTGGTGCTGCTAATCACAAAAATCATGGAGCGCAACGGGTTTATCGGGAATCTCTAGTATATACAGTTTTTGGTCAGACTACAGCTATTATGGAAGCTACTCTCAAAATATTAACTAGCTATTAGACATCTCTAGAAAAGAGGGAGTAGGGGGAAATAATTGACTGTTTATCCTCGATAATTGACTTTATTTTTTATTTTTGGAGATGTCTATTAGCTATCAGCTAGTTATACCAGTTTTAAAAAAGAATGTTATGAATAATAAGAGAGATTGTGCATACTTTATAGGGATGTCCTTTTGACTAAAAAGATGATTTATGAACTTAGAAATAGTATCAAAGCTATTCCCATACGACTCNGCTATCAGCTAGTTATACCAGTTTTAAAAAAGAATGTTATGAATAATAAGAGAGATTGTGCATACTTTATAGGGATGTCCTTTTGACTAAAAAGATGATTTATGAACTTAGAAATAGTATCAAAGCTATTCCCATACGACTCCTAACTCCTGTCTCCTGACTCCTAAAAAATTCCCTAGGTATTTGTAGCAAACATTTATCAAATTGGTATTAGATCAAATCCGCTTAATTCGATATGAAAAAATTTTCATCTACGGTTCCCGAAAAATCAGCTAATGTGCAAATATTTCTAAATTCTCTTTTCTCCTGACTCCTAGTTAACTATTTAATTACACCGATGGTACCTGATTTAATATTACAGCGCTTTTCACATTGATGAACCACAAAGTCATAATCAAAACCCAGTAAGGACGTTCTATGGAACGTCCCTACTGTCGTCTACCGTGCAGGAAAACCGCTATAAGTAGGTAGATGAAAAAATTTACCGGGTAATTAATAATTAATAATTATTAATTAAATAATTGAGGTTAAAAGCCTCCCCTTTCAAGGGGAAAAAAATAAATTTTTTCCTGATTAGTGTCAATCCTCTCCCTAAAAGGGAGAGGTAATTATCAATTATCAATTATCAATTATCAATTATCAATTAATGAAAAGTACCCGAAGCGACTGAAACAGAATGGAAGGAAGCAATCTCAAGCGGTTTCAACTGCTTTAATATTTCGTTACATAATTAAGTTTATTCGCGCTTACCTACTTAAAAAGAAAGCTTAAAGCTGAATGCTAAATGCTGAATGTTTTTTAACATGAATGGTGATCTAGATCATTATTTATTCAACGAAGGTATCACTAACAAAGCTCAAGATTATCACTAATTATACCTCAATAAGTCACTTATTAAATACATAATAACACCATACAATAATATTATGTTCGAGATTAGGCAGGTAAGAAAAAATCATGGCTCTATTAATTCGTCCTTCAAATGACTTTAACAAAAAAAATAGTTCTCTACTACAGAAAAAGTTACAAAAAATTCTAGCTACTAGGTCTGAACATTGCTGTGTAGTAGACCTAGCTAGTCTAAATTCTATTAATAATTATGGATTAATGACTTTATTCGCATTGCGTCGTATAGCTAAGAAGAATGATTGTAATCTTTATCTAATCAATTTGAATGATTCAGTTAAATATTGTCTAGAACTAACTGGACTAGACCAGATATTTGAAGTTAAGCAGAAGTCACGACAAACTCATCTAAATTCTGAAATCTTGTGCCATTAAACTTTAGAAGAATATATAGTCAGAATATGGAGTTAAATTTTATTCTGTAAAAATTTAGTATTTTTATACTACTTTATAATGTTAGAAATTGAGGTGGGGAATGTGAGTTAGACAGTTTCAGAGAAGTCAAAAGCCATACATTAATATTTTAATATTTTATAGAATCGAAAGTTTGACGTTTTTAGTAATTTCAGGAAATTATTTCACATCTAAAGTTTGAAACTATTTGTGACATCTTTCAAGTTAATTGGTATTACAATAATCAATCTGCTTCTCAGCAACTCTATTGGGATTAAANACTTTATAATGTTAGAAATTGAGGTGGGGAATGTGAGTTAGACAGTTTCAGAGAAGTCAAAAGCCATACATTAATATTTTAATATTTTATAGAATCGAAAGTTTGACGTTTTTAGTAATTTCAGGAAATTATTTCACATCTAAAGTTTGAAACTATTTGTGACATCTTTCAAGTTAATTGGTATTACAATAATCAATCTGCTTCTCAGCAACTCTATTGGGATTAAAAATTAACTACAAGCATACGACAATTTAAAATAGCTCTTTCAGCAGCAATTATCAATCTTAAATCATCTTTTTCTTCAATCGAATTATTTTTTTCGGACTGTTTTTCGATATTACTGGTCATAATAATCACGCTATTCTTAAAATCAACCTTGTGACCTTGAGCATCAGTAACGCGACCATCATCCAATATTTGC
>NZ_LGSU01001482.1 GCF_002260545.1 Hydrocoleum sp. CS-953
AAAGTATTATATCTCTAATAGTTAAAAGCGACAATCAATAATTTGTAAGATTTGGGGAAATAAAGCACCATAAGCAACAGGGAACAGAAAACAATAGACATGACTTTAGACTTTTGAAAAAATGTCAAGTTTTTGTATTTATTATTAAATAAAAGCTCGGAAGATTAATTTACTAATAAACTGTTAAAAGCCTTAATTTCGGCAATATTTAATTTAAGCGATCTAAAACTTACAACAACTAATGCCAGCAAATTATAGAAGCCATTTGGGATAAAATATAGATGGGGAGTAGGAGCGATTTGCGAATTCGCCCGTAAGGAAGTAGGGGAAAGTCCAAGATGGTGAAGCAAGGCAGCCTAGATTCTACCTTTTTCCTCTATTCTATAGAAGCCATTTTGGATCTATATAGACATCTCCAAAAAAGAGGGAGTAGGGAGTAGGGGAAAAGAATTAAGAATTACTTATTTTGCTCACCAAGAGGATTAGAGGAAATGGTTTTTTTCTTTTTTATCCAAAAATATCAGGCTTTATACCTGAATTTTTCGGTTTCCTATAAAGGTATTTTTGTACCTTTTTTCCGTAGTCTATTTCTCGGTCTCCTTGACTCGGAAAGATACCTTCAGGGGTTCTATATAATTACTAATCATTTGTTGGAAAATTATTAAAAGATTATAGACAGATATGGTAAAAATCACTATAATAAAAATAACAGCCATCTAACGAAGTTAGAAGTTGTTTTTGTAACGGGAATTTTAACTTCATAAACTAACTTAAAGTTAAGTGGCTAAAATACACTCTGAACTGTAAGTTGCAGCTTTTTCATACCGCAACTCAAAGCGCTGCGGGTTTCCAAACTACGGAGGATTTTTAAATGACACAAGAAGATAAACAACTTTCTCTCTCTCCAGAAGATTACAGTCTGTTAACAGACCTCTACCAACTAACAATGGGAGCTTGCTACGTTGGGGAAAAAATTGACCAACAACGAGCCAGTTTTGAGCTATTTGTACGAAAATTACCCGCAGGTTTTGGTTATCTCATCGCGATGGGTTTAGCACAAGCATTAGACTATCTGGAGAAATTTCGATTTAGCTCTGAGCAAATTGATGCTTTGAAGTCAACAGGAATTTTTGCTAATGCTCCTAGTAAATTTTGGTCATTGCTAGCAGAAGCTAAATTTACCGGAGATGTATGGGCGGTGCCAGAGGGAACAGCCATATTTCCTAATCAACCTCTACTCCGAATAGAAGCGCCACTTTGGCAAGCACAATTAGTAGAAACATATCTATTAAATACAATTAATTACCAAACCCTCATCGCAACAAAAGCAGCGAGAATGCGGGATATTGCTGGAAAAGACACCAAATTATTAGAATTTGGCACTAGACGCGCATTTAGTCCCCAGGCTAGTATTTGGGCAGCTCGTGCTGCTTTAGCAGGGGGAATGGATGCTACTTCTAATGTTTTGGCTGCCTTGAAATTAGGTCGTAAACCAGCAGGAACAATGGCTCACGCTTTAGTAATGGCAATATCCGCTGAAGGTAATGAGGAAGATGCTTTTAATGCTTTTCAGCGATATTTCCCTCAAGCACCTTTATTAATAGATACTTACGATACTTTAGCAGCTACCCGTTTATTGGCACAACGAGTTCAACAGGGTGAAATGCAGCTAAGTGGGGTAAGATTAGATTCGGGAGATTTAGTTAAATTATCCCAGGAGGTACGATCGCTACTGCCAGAAGTAACAATTTTTGCTAGTGGAGATATCGACGAGTGGGAAATAGCTAGACTTCAGAGAGAAAATGCTTGTATTGACGGGTATGGTATTGGTACTAAGTTGGTAACTGGTGTTCCTGTAAATGGAGTTTATAAACTGGTAGAAATAGACGATATTCCTGTGATGAAAAATGCTACCGGGAAAGTCAGTTATCCTGGTATAAAACAAATATATAGATATCTAGAAAATAGTCAATTAAAACAAGATTATTTGGGATTAATGGATGAAGATGTATTGAATCAAACAGAATTTCAGACTGATGATTTTATAAAATTAATGACACAAGTAGTTCAGAATGGAGAAATATTGCAAAAATCAGAAAATCTAGAAGCGATCGCTAAACGTACTGCTATTTCTGTTGCTACTTTGCCACCTGAAATTCGCAGTCTAGAAAATCCTATTTTGCCACCTATGAAAATTTCTAATAAATTACAAGAACTTACAGAAAAAACTAGAGATAAAATACTGAGCGGGAGTAAGGGAGTGAGGGAGTGAGGGAGTGGGGGAGTGGGTGAAAAATAAAGATTTTTCCTTATCTTAAAGCTTCTTACTTCTTACTTTAGTTAATTATCAAGGTTAAATTATGAATAATTCCCAAATATTATCAGGTTTAACTAGCTATCAGCTATCAGCTATCAGCTTTCAGCTATTAGCTAAAAGTCCGAGGGTATAAGTCCCCCAGTATATTTAAAAAAAATTAGTGGTGTGTGTTAATGGGGGTGTGAGTCCCCCATTATACACCGTGGAAAACTGATTGCTGACGGCTGACGGCTGACTGCTGACTGCTACCTCAATAGGTGTATGTAGTTGTAATATTTGTGGGTAAATATCTACCATTATGTAAGATTTTTCCTTCTTCCTTCTTCCTTCTTCCTTCTTCCTTCTTCCTTCTTCCTTCTTCCTTCTTCCTTCTTCCTTCTTCCTTCTTCCTTCTTCCTTCTTCCTTCTTCCTTCTTCCTTCTTCCTTCTTACTTTAGTTAATTATCAAGGTTAAATTATGAATAATTCCCAAATATTATCAGGCTTAACTAGCTATCAGCTATCAGCTATCAGCTATCAGCTATTAGCTAAAAGTCCGAGGGTATAAGTCCCCCAGTATATTTAAAAAAAATTAGTGGTGTGTGTTAATGGGGGACTCACACCCCCATTATACACCGTGGAAAACTGATTGCTGACGGCTGACGGCTGACTGCTGACTGCTACTTAAATAGGTGTATGTAGTTGTAATATTTGATGGTAGGAGTTTTGTCTCCAAACACCAAGCAAAAATGGTATTTGGAAACCAAAGATCCTACAATTTTTCTCACAAATCATATCATGTTCGTTGGTATCGTTTGTATAAAAGTTGGGGAAATATTTACTATATTTAAGATTTTTCCTTCTTACTTCTTACTTCTTACTTCCTCCTTCTTACTTCTTACTTCCTCCTTCTTACTTCTTCCTTCTTACTTCTTACTTCTTACTTCTTCCTTCTTCCTTCTTACTTCTTCCTTCTTCCTTCTTCCTTCTTACTTAATTATCAAGATTAAATTATGAACAATTCCAAAGTATTATCAGGTTTAATAGGTGTATGTATTGGAGATGCTTTAGGTGTACCTGTAGAATTTTCCAGTCGTCACGAAAGAAAAATTAATCCTGTAACTGAAATGATTGGTTATGGCGCACATAACCAACCACCAGGTACATGGTCTGATGATAGTTCCATGACATTATGTTTAGCTGAATGTCTATGTGATGGATTTGATTTAGAAGCGATCGGCCAATCTTTTTATAAATGGCGTTATGAAGATTATTGGACTCCACGGGGTAAAGTTTTTGATATTGGAGGTACCACTGCTGCAGCTATTTCTAGAATTAAAAAAGGTAGACCAGCAATAGAAGCTGGAGGTAGAGAAGATAGGAATAATGGCAATGGTTCTCTAATGAGAATTTTACCCCTAGCTTATACTTATAAAAACACCAATTTTCCCGAATTAATTCAACAAGTTCACGACTGTTCTTGTATAACTCACGGTCATGTAAGGTCACAAATGGCTTGCGGTATTTATATTAGTATAGCTATTTGTTTATTAGAGGGTTTAGACCTAAAAACAGCATACTTACAAGGAATAGAAAATATCAAAAAAATCTACTCAGAAGAGAAGTATGCAGGAGAAATACATCGTTTTCGTAAAGTATTGGGTGGAGAAGTTCAAAATATACCTCTAACACAAATTCATGCTGGTGGTTATGTACTAGATACATTAGAAGCCTCTTTGTGGTGTTTATTAAATACAAACTCTTTTGCAGAGGCAGTATTAAAAGCTGTAAATTTAGGAGAAGATACAGATACCACTGGAGCAGTAACAGGTGGTTTAGCAGGAATTTATTATGGTATAGAAAATATGCCAAAAGAGTGGATAGAAGTTATTGCTAGAAAAGATGATATTGTGAATTTAGCAGCTCGTTTAGAAAACGCTCTTTCAGATTAGGAAGTAGTGAGGAGCCAGGAAAGAAAAAGGTAATCAGCTAACCTTATAATAATCCGCCTTGATGTTGTAACATTTTATTGTAGGGGTTGTATCTTTTTATCCAATTTTTGCCTGGGTTTAGAGACAAAACTCCCTAAAGTTTTTTTCATAAATCATATCATGTCCGTTGGTATCATTTGTGTAAAAGTTGGGGAAATATGTACCATTATATTAAGATTTTTCCTTCTCTTCAAGCTTCTTCTTTATTACTTCTTCTTTATTACTTCTTACTTCTTACTTCTTACTTCTTCTTTATTACTTCTTACTTCTTCCTTCTTCCTTCTTCCTTCTTCCTTCTTCCTTCTTACTTCTCAAAATAAATGACAAAAATAGCCTTATTTGGAACAAGTGCAGACCCACCAACAGCCGGACATGAAACAATTGTTAGATGGCTATCCCAAAACTTCGATAAAGTAGTAGTTTGGGCATCAAATAATCCCTTTAAATCCCATCAAACATCCCTAGAACAACGTTCGACAATGTTATCAATTTTGATTGAAAATATTGACTCAAATCAAAACAATATTTCTCTACATCAAGAATTAAGTAGTCGTCGTACTCTAGAAACCGTTGAACTTGCAAGCAAGAAATGGGATGATGGAGAATTTACCTTAGTAGTAGGTTCAGATTTAGTCAAACAATTACCAAGTTGGTATCAAATAGAAGAACTTTTACAAAAAGTAGAATTATTAATAGTACCTCGAAAAGGTATTACAACAGAAGAGGCAGATTTAGAGAAATTAAGGGAACTAAGTACAGGAGTAAAAATAGCTTCTTTAGAAGTTCCAAATGTTTCCTCATCCGTATATCGCGAACAAGGAGACGAAATGACTATTACGCCTCCTATTAAAGATTATATATATCGGCATAAATTATATCAATGGCAGGAAGCGACTACAGAAAAATTGTAAACAATAAAGCAGACTTTAAAGTAGGGGTAGATAATGTAATTTTTTCTGTTGATACTCAACAAAACCGCCTCTTAGTTTTGTTAGTAATGCGACAAAAAGAACCATTTATTAACTACTGGAGTTTACCAGGTACATTAGTAATAAAAGGTGAATCTTTAGAAGCAGCAGCATACAGAATCTTAGCTGAAAAAATCAGGGTAAAAAATCTATATTTAGAACAATTATATACTTTTGGCGGTCCTGGTCGTGACCCTAGAGAATTTAATTATAATTGTAGATATTTATCTGTCAGTTATTTTGCCCTAGTTAGATTTGAAGAAGCAGAATTAATTGCTAATGAGGTGACAAGTATTAGTTGGTATCCTGTGGAGAAAATTCCTCAGTTAGCATTTGACCATCAAAAAATTATTGAGTATGGATATTCAAGATTAAGAAATAAACTTGAATATAGTCCTATTGCTTTTGATGTTTTACCAGAAGAGTTTACTTTAGGGGAATTATATCAACTTTATGCAACTATTTTAGGAAACAATTTTTCAGATTATTCTAATTTTCGTGCCAGACTATTAAAGTTAGGTTTCTTATCTGATACTGGCATAAAAACATCACGAGGTGCTGGTAGACCTGCTAGTCTTTATCGGTTTGATTCAAAAGCATTTGCTTTAGTAAAAGATAAACCTTTAATGTTTATTTGATAAGGTTAAGGTAAATGTTGAAAATCTTGTAGTTCGGGCATCTTGCCCGCAATATTTGTACCTCTTTTTTATCTTTTTTATTTATTGGTTAATTTGCAGTAATAAAGTTTGAGTAGTCCAAGTCGGACATCCACAACAAAATCAGTTATCAGTTTTTTCAGTTCTTTTAATGATGGAAAATAATATTTTGCCAATCTCATCTAACTGAAAAAGATGCATTATTCCTTATGCTCAACTGCATTCATAAACATTGATACATATTCTTCTTCTGTTAATCCTGTTTTAGCTAATATTTGTTCCATAATTCTGTCAAGTTCTTCTGCTGCTTTTTTGGCTTCTTCGTAATCAAGTTTACTACGCAACTCTGCTATTCTTTCTTCTGTTAATCCCGTGGGATGTAATGTTTTATCCATAATTTTGCCAAGTTCTTCTGCTGCTTTTTTGGCTTCTTCGACTGCTTTCTTTCCTTCATAATTGAGTTGACTAGGCAGTGATGCTATTCTTTCTTCGGTTAATTCTGTGGGATGTAATGTTTTATCCATAATTTTGCCAAGTTCTTCTATAGCTTTTTTGGCTTCTTCGGCTGTTTTATTAGCTGCTTTACAAATTCTTTCAAGTTCTTTTTGAGCTAATAAAATTTTTTTTTCTAAGTCGTTTAATTTAATGTTTTTCATAATCCTTTTGGCTGGTTTGTAGATTAAAGAATGTCTAAATTATTAATTAGTATATCTAATATAACATTATTTCCAACTGGAATCAATAATTAACTTACTGCAAATTATCTAAAATATGGTNTATAACATTATTTCCAACTGGAATCAATAATTAACTTACTGCAAATTATCTAAAATATGGTATATCTGGTGGATAAAAACCTCAGACAATTTTACTTTTAGGAATACCTAATCTCAGTATATTGGATGCTATTCGATCCTCTCAACTATATTGATTAAAAACTTCTTACTTACTTTGGCTAATGAATAAAAAAAGTATAACTTTAACCGGATTATTTTTTACAACCATTCTCCTAATAACAATAAACTTATTTTCTGCCGAGAATGCCGAAAGTAAATCACAAAACCCTCTATCTCTTGGGTTCCAAATTATTAACAATTCCCAGGGAACAACTCTTTATCAAAAAGATTTAGATTATGTACAAGTTATCGATCTAACTCAAGGCGCAAAAATTAATTTCATCTATGGAAATATAGGAGACTTAGGTACTAAAAAAGGAGCTTACGGCGGTAACGAACCCCAATTTGCACGTCAGACAATATCACAAGTATGGTCTAACTTATCTTTAGAAAATTCAAGTTTATTTTGCATCACTAACGGTCAATTTTTTAGAAATGATAAAAATTCCTCAACAGGGTTAGCATTTCCTGTCAAGTCAGATGGAATTATAGTTAGTGATGGTTATGCCGGAGAAATAGAATTTCCTGATGAAAAGTTAATCCTAGAAGTCTGGAATGATAGAGCATTAATTAGTAAGTTTCAGCCAAATAATCTGCAATTATCAACAGCACCTAATCTTATTGTTGGTCTACAGGAAAATGCAGATAAAGGAGTAGAAAATCAAACAGGTAGAACCTTTATTGGAGTCAAAGATAAAGATGGCGATCGCCTGAATGAAATAATTTTAATTTTTACTTCCAAAAAAGCAACTCAACCTCACGCTGCTAAAGTTTTGAAAAGTTTCGGTGCAACTCAAGTAATCATGTTAGATGGTGGAGGTTCAACACAATTAATTTGTCAGGGAAACACTTATATAGATTCACCAAGAACTATCCCTCAAATGATTGCTATTTTCAGTGGAGATGAAGTCAGAAAGAAAGAAGAATAATTTAGTAATCTAGGATTGTAGGATTAACTATTAAAAACTAAAGACTGCTTAGGCTTAAACAATGGTAAGCATTCAGCCGTAAACTATCAGCTAAGTAGTCGTGCAAAATACAAAATAAATTTCCTAGTTGAGAGAGGGAAGACTTAACTGGAAACACTTAAATGGGAGAAATAATTGATAATTTATGAATAAGATTGGAGATGTCTAATAGTAATTTGTAATTAATGTTGCTTATCGACTTATAAAATTAATTTTGCATAAGCATTTATCAGCCATTGCTTAAAGCATAGCCTTAAAAGCAGGGTATTATTGCAGCTCCCATGCGCTCTAGCTAACTGCTAATAGCTGAATGCTTACAACCAATAAACTTTTACCCATATTTTTATTTTTTTGAGATTTAATCAACAAATCCTAATTAATTCCTCAATACTTTTCTTATTAATTTTCCACATCTCCTCTTCTTCCCAAACCCATCTACTATCTACCCGTTCCACTGTACCGTCCAAATTAAACATAGTTACTGTTGCNATTTTTCTCTATATTAGGTCGATTAAAATGAAGGGTATTTTTACCACAATGGCGCAGAGGCAACCAATTGGGTTTGGGGCCGCGTTTTTTACCAGAGATTCTTGGTCTTCCTTTGTATAGAGGAATCCCCCAAGTTCTACCATTAATTTTCCGAGCGCCTTGAATCCGACCTTCCTGAAGCAAAACTCGAACTCTTTGAGCAGAAATATTCAATAAAGAAGCAGCTTCAGTAGTACCGACAAACATAAGATTTAATTATATATTTTACTATTGCGTATAGCAAAATAATACTAAATAATACAAAAATTACAAACCCATACATTAGGGTGCTTCAGATAAAAAAAATTTCGTTAGTCTATGATTTTATTGTGGAGAAAGAAATTCTTAGCGGGGCTTTAGTGAAAAAACAGGTTAAAAATAAGGTCAAAACCTTATACAGTAAAGTTTTGACCTTAAATTAACCGTTTTCTTGATATATCTAGAGCTTACTAATTGAGTAAACATTTCCTGGGGAATGTTGCGCAAACAGCTATTAGCTGACAGCTCTCAGCAAACTGACTTTTCTTTTCCTTTGCTGAATATAAAAAACTTCCAGTTTTGAGTTACTGGAAGTCAAGATAAAATTTATTTTACTTGTAATGATAATCAAATTATTTCACAAGAGAAATTTCTTGATCCGCGACAACTTCTGACTGTACATTATCTTCAACTAAATCTAGTTCGCCACCAGGTGCTTCAGGATGTTGAACAAATGTCTCTTCTACTGGTACTTCCATAGACTCATCACCAGCATCAACATTAGCTTCTGCTTTACGAGAAATATAACGAGTAGCAAAGAAAGCACCTAACCCAGTTAAACCTAGTGTACCAGCAGCAATACCACCAATAGCAAAGTCAGATTTACCAGGAAATTTTTTGCTTAACCAAGAATCTTGTGAAATTAAAGGTTTTTCTGTTGATGTTAAACTTTTACCTTTGCCACTAAAAATACAAGCTTCTACAGAATTAGCAAAAAGTACACCACCAGCGATCGCTACGGTGGAAAGAGCAGTGGCCACAAAATTCAGCTTTTTCATTTTTGTTTGGTTTAGTAAAGTACCTTTAGAAGAGTAATATTAACAGCACTTTCCTAAAGTGGCAACTAAAGAAAAAGAGTTTGTTATCTTCTCCTGACTAAACTCATAAATAAATTGGTAGAGACAAGTTTTTTATATTAGGAAAAAACCTACAGCAATCCTATTTCAGTTGTAATATTTTAGTGGTAGGGACGAATGGCGATTCGCCCCTAAATGACTCAGGTAGGTGAGCAGTTTGATTAGCAACGAACAGTAGTCAGGAGTAATAATTTACTTATATTTTCAGTTAAAATTAACTGTTATAAAAATTTTCACAACCAATTTAAGATTGCTATAGTTATCGCAATCCTAAATTAGGTTGTGACAAATAATAAACCTATAACTACCACCTGTTCCCTGTTCCCTAAAAGCGGTAAGATTTTTATACACAAATAAAGTAGGATTGCTATACTAAAAAAAATAAACCAGGTTTATTCCTGAATAATTAAATTAACTTAATTACTCTGAATCAACCTCACTTATTTCTTGGTTAGGATTAAGACAAGTAGTCAATAATTCTTCTGTCGATAATCCTACATTAGAACTTAAACCAATCACACAAGAAGAAAAACTTTCTGGTAGTAAACTAAGACGACAATTTTCTAACACAGCAGATTCATTAGATGTATCTTTTACTGCTTTATTAATCTTTCTCACACAATTTCCTAGTTCATCAACTCTTCTCACCCTTTGACAATTAAATAGAATTTCTTCTGCCGGAAGTTCTTTCGTTGTACTATCATAAATTCTTGTGACACATTTGGATAAATCTCTAGGCTTTAAAGCTGCACCACAAGCATTAGCTACTTCTGACTCAGATAAACCTACGCTTAATAAATCTCTAGAGCAAATTCTAAATGATTTTCTACTTGGTTGAGCTGTTGCTACTTCAGGAATAATCATCAAAAAACTATAACTAAAAAGTTGTATTGCTGCTAAAGATATCCACCGTTTACTCAAGTATTTTTTAGGTGTAAATAAGGGAAATTTATCAGATAAAAAATCAGAAAAGTTCTTATGAAGCATAACAAATAATAAAAGTTAAAAACAATAGTGGACAATTGACAAAGTAGCAATTAAATAGTATATGATATAGGATTGTGGCTAAATTTTACGTTAATGAGGAAATTATTATGTCTAGATATAGAGGTCCACGTTTAAGAATAGTACGTCGTCTGGGGGATTTACCAGGGCTAACTCGTAAAAGTGCCAGACGTGCTTATCCACCTGGTCAACATGGTCAAAATCGCAGAAAGCGTTCAGAATATGCGATTCGACTGGAAGAGAAACAGAAACTACTATATAACTATGGTCTTTCTGAACGCCAACTCCTACGTTATGTAAAAAAAGCTCGTCGTGCAGCAGGTTCCACAGGGCAAGTATTACTACAATATCTAGAAATGCGTTTAGATAATACCGTATTTCGTTTAGGAATGGCTCCAACTATTCCCGGCGCAAGACAGTTAGTTAATCATGGTCATGTAACAGTTAATGGCAAGGTAGTAAGTATTGCTAGCTATCAGTGTAAACCTGGAGAGGTAATTAGTGTTAAAGAAAAAGAAAAATCTAAGGAAATGGTAAAGACTAATCTCCAATATCCAGGTTTAGCTAATATTCCTAGCCATTTAGAATTTGACAAAGATAAACTGGTTGGTAAAGTTAATGGTGTTGTGGAACGGGAGTGGGTGGCGCTTCAAATTAACGAACTATTAGTTGTGGAATATTATTCCAGACAAGCTTAGAATTTTTGTTTTTCAGATAACTAAGGAAGAAGGAAGAAGGAAGAAGGAAGAAGGAAAAAGGAAGAGGGAAGAAGTTTAATTATTGACATATGATTGTTTACGCTATTAATTTTTAGTAGTTAAACAGTAAACATAGACGTGAAAAAGAATGTAGGGATTTTCCATAGAATTTCCCTACAAAGTTTTGATAAAATGTTTATTTCTGGCACTTAATTAATGAGAGTTGATATGAGGGATTATTCCAATACTCCATCTATACTTCTTCCTAAGTCCTGACTTCTAACTCCTTTTCCCAGAGCAAATATAGCAGTCGCTATTACTGATACAAACATTCTCAAATTCTCAAATATAGTTACAGTAATAATTTAACTTCTGTACCTTGCTAATCCTATGATTCCCGTCCTATGATTCGCCTATCTAACTCCTAAATTATAAATTATAAATTATAAATTATAAATTATAAATTCCTTTTATCCTCCAATTTGTGACATAGTTCGACTATAAATTCCAGTAGTACCAGACTCTCTTTGCTTAAAATTAATATCTGGTTTTATACCTAATAAATATTCCACTTTCTGCCGTAACTCCTCAACAGAAACTCCATTACGCANAGTACCAGACTCTCTTTGCTTAAAATTAATATCTGGTTTTATACCTAATAAATATTCCACTTTCTGCCGTAACTCCTCAACAGAAACTCCATTACGCAGACCATTTTTTAAATCTATTTGACCCATTTCATTCAAAAGGCAAGGTCTTAACCATCCATCCGCAGAAAGACGCATTCTATTGCAGCGATCGCAAAAGCATTCGGACATTTGACTAATAAACCCCAGGGTTCCCTTTGCTCCAGGAATTTGAAATACATCGGCAGGTCCATTTCCTCGGACAAAAGATTCTGTCAGTCCCCATTTTTTCCTAATACTTTGCCGTAATTCTTCAGAAGAAATCCAACCTTTATCATCAAATAATTTATCATTACCAATAGGCATAAATTCAATAAATCTAACATGCCAATTACGGTCAATAGTTAAAGCTGCTAAATCTAAAACTTCATGGTCATTCACCCCAGGAATAACAACCACATTTAATTTCAAAGGGTCGAAACCTACCTCATAAGCAGCTTGAATACCATTCCAAACAAGTTCCCAACGACTACGACCTCTATTACCAATAATTAAATTAAAAGTATCTGAGTCTAGAGAATCTAAACTAATATTAATTCTTCTTAAACCAGCTTCATATAAATCTTTTGCCATATCTGCCAGTAAAAATCCATTAGTAGTCATAGATAAATCTTTTGTTTCTGGAAAAGAAGCAATATTCTCAATTAAATCTACAAGACCAGGACGTAATAAAGGTTCACCTCCCGTTAAGCGAAACCGAGTAAAACCCACAGGAATAAACACATTTTTTAGCAGAGTTAGTAATTCATCATTAGTCAATAAATTTTGTTTTAAAATATAGTCAATTTCTGCACCTTCAGGCATACAATATTGACACCGAAAATTGCAACGATCTATCAAACTAATTCTGAGATAATCAACTATGTTCATATGAAAATTTATATCCTAAGAGAATGTTAATTTTGCTTTATGGGCAAATATGCAGCCAGTTATAACCATTTTTTTTATACTCCAACTATAATATAGCGGTTATCATCTTAATCAGGTATAGTATTTTGTTATCTTCCCTATTCTTTTTTCCTTATTCCTTTTTTCCTAAAATCGAAAACTTGTAAAATCAAGCAGATAATGTATCAATTAAAATCTCTATTTATCAAGACTCCATCCCCAGAAACTGATGAAGAAAAAAAACTTGCTAAAATCAAAGAAAATTTTGATTATTTGTAAGCATTTCCTGCGGAATGCTGCACAAACAACCGTCAGCTAGCCTCTTGCCTCCTGCTACGGTAGCTCTAGCTTTTTCGTATAGGGAATGCTCCGCTTTCCATGTCGCGCAGCATTATCCTGACGGACTGCTGCCTCTTACAGAGGAGCTGCCTCTTGCAGAGGAGCTTCGCTAACGCTTTTCATGTCGGCTCTTAGCCGAAACGCAAATATGTCGGCTCTTAGCCGAAAACAGCTATCAGCCATTAATTAATTGCCTTTATAGCAGTAATTAGTATTGATATTTTTCAGGAAAAGTAAGCGTTCAGCTATCAACTATTAGTTATGATTTATTAACTCAATTAAAAGACTTTGTATGAAATGTATTTTTGAGGAAAAAAAGAATTTCCGACCTAAAAAATGGTATTAAAATCATTCCCATACGACTCCTTACTCCTGACTTCTAAGAAGCTGATAGCTGACTGCTAATAGTTGAATGCTTACGATTATTTATCCTAATCTTTCCTAAGGATTAAGTTCAGTAGCTGCTCAATTATGGTGACAATATTTAAGTCTAGCAAATCTGGAAAACATTAATAATCAAGCAGAGGTATTCGTTGACAAACTGTGGAAGATAATCTAATATTTATTCCCCATAATAAAATTTGGAATGAGCTAAGATATAACTCTAATCATGGCGCATGAGAAGCTCAAGTTACAACTGATTTTTATTTAGCTAATGAAGTAGATTCATAACTGGCAATTAAAATTTTGTATCTTGCTACTTATACCAGTAAATACAGTCAATTAAAACTTCAGATTAGAGTATTAGTTGAGCAAAAAACTTGGGAAACTCAATTTCAGTTCAAGTCTTCTCCTATAGAGATAAGTAACTTCTAGGGTGGGAAAACCTGCTTCTCCTTCTTTAAGTTTATAGAATTATTTTTAATAATTTATATAAGTAAAATTAAACACTTGTTTAAAAATATTTAGGGCTTCCTGATTAAATATAAAAGCATTTACAGATAAAGGTTTTAGCCTTTTTAGGTCTTGAAAAAGTACAAGGTTTTCGTTCTCTAGAAATGCAAAAAGTTAGGATTTTGGGTTGACGCTCTTGCTCAAAAAATCAAGGGATAATTCTTCCTCCTACNTTTTAGCCTTTTTAGGTCTTGAAAAAGTACAAGGTTTTCGTTCTCTAGAAATGCAAAAAGTTAGGATTTTGGGTTGACGCTCTTGCTCAAAAAATCAAGGGATAATTCTTCCTCCTACCTCCTAGCTCCTCACTCATTCCCCATTCTTCCTGTAGGGGTGATTTCCCTACGGAATGCTCCGCATTGATGTCGGCGACAGCCGTTAGCGGAGCTTTGCAGAATGCAAAACGCGCATCACCCCTACAACTCCTGACTCCTAACTCCTAACTCCCGACTCCCGACTCCCGACTCCTGACTCCTGACTCCTGACTCCTGACTCCTGCGCTACTAAAAGACTTTTTCAGCAAACCCTATTTAATTGACAAAAACAAAAATTTTACAAAATTTCTACTATTAACCTTCCTGTGAGTAGTAAACTTTAAACCTAATTTTCTTGGTCATCAGAATATACCTAAATATACCCTATACTTTTCTACCGATAAAATTGGAAATTGAGCCAACTGCTTACCGACAAACCAGCTATAGAAAATAGAATAGTAACTGGCTTGATTTTTGGTTAATAATTGACAAAAAATAAATCAAAAGATATCAATATAATAAGATTTATCAAAAAAAATAAACAAAAAAAATGATTCCGAAAACTGTTACGCCTCATAATATTNCTGCTTACCGACAAACCAGCTATAGAAAATAGAATAGTAACTGGCTTGATTTTTGGTTAATAATTGACAAAAAATAAATCAAAAGATATCAATATAATAAGATTTATCAAAAAAAATAAACAAAAGTAATGATGAAAATTTGCCAATTAGTAGTATAGCCTACCCTGGCCGAAAAATACATTTCTGTAAGCTCCCAAGAGCATCCAGGACAAAATTAACAAAACCTCACTAGCTTAATAGCTAAGTTGAGCATAAAAAAAATAATAAATTTTGCAATATTTTAAGAGGTACTAGGATTTGAAAGCCAACTTAAAAAAATTAGTTTCCCAACGGACAATTTTAATATCCATCGCACTTGTAGTCTGGAGTACATGGTTAATCTTACTAGGTGGCAAAGAAGCATTTTCCTATTTACTAGGTAATTGGGAAATAGCCCTAACAATGATTTTTGGGTCAGCGATCGCTGGAGGTACAAGTCTAGGGGGAGGAGCTGTCGCATTTCCAGTTTTTACCAAAGTTCTGCACATTTCACCTTCCGATGCCAAAATATTTTCCCTGGCCATTCAGAGTGTAGGTATGACTTCTGCTGCCGTTGCCATTTTTTTAACTGGAATTAAAGTAGAATTACGGGTAATTCTTTGGGGTAGTCTGGGTGGGTTTTTAGGAGTATTTATGGGGTCTGGTTTTTTAGCCCCCCTGATACCCCCTGATGTAATCAAAATGTCTTTCACTGTTATGCTCACCAGCTTTGCTGTTACCTTATTAAAATTAAACCAACAGCCAAGAGAGTTATATACAGCTATGCCAATTTGGACAGTTAAAGAGCAGAGAATTTGGCTAATAGCTGGGTTCCTCGGAGGGATGATGAGTGGTTTAGTCGGTAGCGGTATTGATGTCTTTACTTTTTCTGTCATGGTAGTTTTATTTGGCCTTTGCGAAAAAGTTGCTACCCCCACTTCCGTCATCCTCATGGCAGTTAATGCTATAGCTGGATTTATTTTACAAGTCTTTGTTTTCCAAGATTTTATAGATCCAGTTCGTAGTTATTGGTTTGCAGCAATTCCAGTAGTAGTAGTTGGGGCACCTCTTGGGGCAATATTTTGTAACCTCTTGCGCCGAGAAACCATTGCCAATATCCTGATTGGTCTAATTTTTGTAGAAGTTCTTTCCTCTTTACTTTTGATTAATTTAACATCAATAGTAATGTACTCCAGCTTGATAGCTTTAGTGGTATTCTCTTGTTTAAATTACTGGATGTACCGCACAAAAATCTATCAGAAAAATCAAAAAGAATGTTATAATTACCAACTATCTAAGCAAGAGTCGTCAACTTCTGCGGGCTGAAGCCACGCAGCTTGGACGGCCCAGCGTCTAACTAAGAGTTGGCTAGACCACAGAGCCAAAAAACGATAACACCTCNTTTCCCTAGCCCGGATTATTTGTTGGTCTTCTTGGGTTAAGGCATCGTACAAATGCGAGACACAACGTTTTTGGTGGTCTTAGGGACTTACAACTTTTCAAGGGAAAGGATTATCTCTTATGCTTCGAGTCCCAGTACAAAATCCTGATGGCTCTCCTGCAATGCCAACAAAAGCATCGCGGGCACGTCGTTGGGTACAAGAGGGAAAAGCAACAGCACATTGGAATGATGCTGGGTTGTATTATGTTCGCTTGGTGGCCGAATCATCAGGTGGGCATACCCAGAAAATAACAATTGGTTGCGACCCTGGCAAAAAATATACAGGGATTGCGGTTCAGTCTGCAAACTTCACTCTTTATACCGCACATTTGGTTTTGCCGTTTGACCGTGTTAAAGAACGGCTTGGCTCTGCTGTGATTAAGCAAGGCAAAATAATTAAAAATGTCAGAGGTCGAGCATTACAACGTCGGGCGCGGCGTGGTAGAAAGATTAATAGGAAAGTGCCTTTCAACCAACGTGCCCATCGACAAAAGCGATTTGATAATCGTAAAAGAAAAGGGAAATTACCTCCATCTATTCGAGCATCAAGGGAGATGGAGATTAGGATTATCACCGAACTGTCTAAAGTTTTCCCTATAACTATGATTGTCTATGAACTGGTTAAAGCTGACGTAGATTTAACTAGCGGTCGCAAAGGAGCGCGTTCGGGCAAAGGGTTTTCTCCGGTTATGGTCGGGCAAAATTGGTGTGTTAAACAACTGCAATCTATTGCACCTGTTAAAACCGTTTATGGCTGGCAGAAAAACAACAATGGAACCAGTCAAATTCGCAGATATTTACGGTTGGAAAAAATCAAAGATAAGAAAGCCCAAGTACAAAAATCTCATGCAGTAGATGGTATTGCTTTGGCTGCTAGTGAGTTTGTTCGCTATGGAGTTACTCCCAGAAAAAATTCTGATACTTGGGGATGGAAAGGCTCCGTCAACATAACTTATTGCATTTTTCGAGTCATTACTAGACCTGCTTATTTTCGTCGCGCTTTACATTTTGATAATGCTGAGAAAGGCGGCATTCGTAAACGCAAAGGTGGAACAATCACCCCTTTTAATGTTCGTTATGGCGATAAAGTTATGGCTGAAAAATCAGGGAAAACATACATTGGATGGGTAGGAGGCTTTACTAAAACCAAGACCAAAAACATCAGTGTTTATGACCATAATTGGAAGCGCGTTGGACAATTCTCTCCTAAAAAAGTTCAACTGATTCGTAGGTCTAATAAACTCTGTGTTGTTTAACTTACACGGATGTTAAATCCTCTACTCGCCTTTCCTCCCCACGTTAAAACGACGGGGATTCCAGGCTCTGGAATATTTTTCTTGAATATAACAGTCGCCATAGCAGTTAGGACATTTTCACACCTCTCAAATATAGCAATCCGCTCTTATAAAGTAAATAAAAAAACTGAAACTCCCACCTGTTGCCTTCTGGAGCTGTTGCCTAAAAAGCAGTAAGGTTTTTGCCACGAATAAAATAGGATTGCTATATAGTCCGTGCTGGGAATTTGACTTATGACTTCTAACTTATGACTT
>NZ_LGSU01001483.1 GCF_002260545.1 Hydrocoleum sp. CS-953
TCTCAACACTTGATGAAATGAACCCGCCCCCTTCTACCATTCCCTCCCCAACGATTTAATTAGGGCTTGCTGAATAAATATATAAAGTATTGACAGATAAAGGTAAAAGCATTTTTAGGTCTTGAAAAAGTGCAAGGTTTTCGGTCTAGGGAGCTTAAAAAATTAGGATTTTAGGTTGCATAAGGCAGAAAAATCAAGGGATAATTCTTCCTCCTACCTCCTCGCTCCCATACCCATTTCTCCTGACTCCTGACTCCTGACTCCTGACTCCTACTCCTACCACTTATACTTTTTCAGCAAACCCTAATTATTAATTATTTACCTAAAACCTATTAATTTTTGATTATGACTACACAATTAACCGAAACAGCTAAACAATTAATTCCTAAAGCAAGAATAGTTAGCTTTAAAACCTGGTCAGAAGTTCTACCAACAGAAATAATTCAACTATTTCAAACTGCTGATGATGAAAGTCGTTATCTCACTGAGAGAGATTTAGAACTACTAAAAACATCTTCAGCAGTACCAATTTTTGCTATAGAAGCTGCTAGTTTTCTCGGAGAATATGCAGCAGAAATTGTTGATGAAGCTAGAGAAAAAGTATTAGCAACTTATCCTAATATTACCGCAGAAGGAGGAGAATTATATCCACCAACCCGAGCCGAAGCTTGTTGGCGAGATTTCTGGCATTTTTTACGTTGTATTACTTATGGCATTGCTGGGAATAATACAGAATTTACCAGCAAAGAAGGGCTTTATTATATGAATTTACTTTATCAAGAATTGCTTGTGCCACTATCAGCAATGGTGTGTGGTTTAGAAGGTATTAAAACTGCTAGTTTGAAAAGATTTGCCTCGGAAAAACCAACAGAATTAGCTCCTTATTTTGACCATTTAGTTGCTAAGTTAAAAGAATTTTCTTAGATCGGTTTGGTTTTTTAAATCTTATTTTTCCTTTGGTTGGGAGACTAAATACCTATGTTTTTTTTTCATAAATAATTTAGGATTGCTGTAATTTACAACAAATTATACCAGCTTAGGAAAAATATAATACTAACAGGAATTACGCAGAACCACCAAATATGGTAGTGGCAATTCGTGAAAATATGGTAGTAGCAATTTCCTACGGAATGCTCCGCAAACGCGAATTGCCACTACAGATGGTGTATAATTTCATTTTCTCATAAGTCATGACTAATTTATCTGCTCCCTACTCCCTATAATTTATGAAATTTATTAGTCCTAAAACCGACTTTGCTTTTAAAAAAATATTTGGTTCTATTCATAGTCAAAATATTCTCATCAGCTTTCTCAATGCCATAGTCTATGACAATCAAAACATCATTCAATCTCTAACAATAATTAACCCTTATAATCCAGGAGTTACTAACACTATAAAAGAGACTTATTTTGATGTTAAAGCATTTTTAGATAATGGTTCTACCGTCATTATTGAAATGCAAGTATTGAATGTAGAAGAATTTGAAAAACGAGTAATATATAACTTAGCCAAAGCTTATGGAAATCAATTAGATTCAGGGCAAGGTTATATGATGTTGCAACCTTTTATCGCTTTAACAATCGCTGACTTTGTTTTATTTGAAAAGACAGAAAAAATGATTACTAAGTTTGGATTGAAAGAAGAGACAGAATTGTTTAATTACGAAGATGAATTAACATTAATGTTTGTCGAATTACCCAAATTTAAAAAAGAATTATCAGCCTTAGAAACTCTAAGTGATAAATGGATATATTTTCTTAGCTCGGCTCCAAATTTAGAAGTAATACCAGAATCATTGGAATCAGTATCAGAAATAGAAGCAGCGTTAAATATAGCGAATAAAGCGAACTTAAGTAATGAAGAATTAGAAGAATTAGAGCAAGAGGAAAAGTCAATTAGAGATAAGAAAGGACAAATTAGTCTAGCGAGGATGGAAGGCCGAGAAATTGGATTGGAAGAAGGCAAAGAAATTGGACGGGAACAAGGAATAGGGATATTAGTTAAACGTCAAATTAGTCGCAAGTTTGGAGAAATAGCCCCAGAACTTCAGAATCAAATAGAACAATTATCTCTGGAAAAATTAGATATTTTAGGTGATGAAATTTTTGATTTAGCCACAATAGTAGATTTGGAAAACTGGTTAGCTAATCAACAATCAAGGTAACATTTCTAAGAGTTTGTTTGAGAACTCATCGATCCCCCTAAATCCCCCTTAATAAGGGGGACTTGACCTTGTATTTCCCCCCTTTTCAAGGGAGCTAGGGGGGATCTAAATCAAAATTCATACTTTTCAAACATCCTCTAACACAGAAATCTTGCCAGTCACAAATTAAATATGCTGTAATATTTTGCTATAAACTGAAAAAGACCTTCAAAACAGCTAAGGATTTTACAGCGCTTTTCAGATGGATAAACCACATCGTCATAACCAAAACTCTGTAGGGGCGAATGGCCATTTGTCCCTACTGATGAAAACCTCTGTAATCCTTTGCTAATAGAATTCTTAAGCTCACCCCTTTCTAAAGGGGGTTTATGGGCATAAGTTAACCAATAACTGTTAACTGAAAAAGCTGATAACTAATAACTGATAACTGAAAAAAATGACTGCTTTTGCTACAGGAAATCAACTTTTACGAGAGGGGAAATTAGAGGAGGCGATCGCTTCTTATCAAAAGGCCATTGAGTCAAATCCTCAGTTTGCCTGGTCTTACCAAAATTTAGGGGAGACTTTGGAGAAGGTGGGGCGCATAGATGAGGCTATAACTGCTTTTCGTCAGGCAGTGGCCATAAGTCCTGAATCCCCNATCTGTTAACTGAAAAAACTGATAACTAATAACTGATAACTGAAAAAAATGACTGCTTTTGCTACAGGAAATCAACTTTTACGAGAGGGGAAATTAGAGGAGGCGATCGCTTCTTATCAAAAGGCCATTGAGTCAAATCCTCAGTTTGCCTGGTCTTACCAAAATTTAGGGGAGACTTTGGAGAAGGTGGGGCGCATAGATGAGGCTATAACTGCTTTTCGTCAGGCAGTGGCCATAAGTCCTGAATCCCCCTGGTCTCTCTACAAGTTGGGGGTAATGTTGGGTCAGCAAGGCCAGTTTCAGGAGGCGGTAGATTATTTACGTCGAGCGATCGCTCTAAAACAACATGTGCCTGAATTTTATCTCGGTTTGGGAACTGGGTTGGTGAAGTTGGGACAATGGTCTGAGGCAGTGGACTGTATTAATCAAGTTGTAGGGATGTTGAATGGAAAGGTAGGGACGTCCCACGGAGAAAAAGTAGGGACGTTCCATGGAACGTCCCTACNCTGTATTAATCAAGTTGTAGGGATGTTGAATGGAAAGGTAGGGACGTCCCACGGAGAAAAAGTAGGGACGTTCCATGGAACGTCCCTACGGGGGGAAGCTTATTTTTATTTGGCAGAAGCTAAGTCTGGGCAACAGCAATGGTCTGAAGCAGTAGAATTTTATCGCCAAAGTTGGGAAATTAATCCGGGTAAGGTTAACTGTTGTATTGGTTGGACAAAAGCTTTGGGTAAGTTGGGGCGATGGAGTGAGGCGGTAGAGTTATATCATCAGGCGGTGGTTTTGTCTGGGGAGTCTGGTGAGGTTTTGTTTGGTTTGGGTGAGGCTTTGCAGCAGTTAGGAAGATGGGATGAGGCTGTTGTTGAGTATCAGAAGGCGATTAATTTGGGTTTTGCTGGAGCCGAGGTGAGGCATCATTTGGGGTATGCTTTGGGTAAGTTGGGCAGGTGGGGAGAGGCAGTTGTTGAGTATCGGTTGGTGGTGGAGATTAATCCTAAGTCTGCTGTTGTTAGGCATCGGTTGGGGTATGCTTTGATGCAGTTGGAGCGTTGGCGGGAGGCGGAGATTGAGTTGCGGAAGGCTGGGGAATTGTATCCAGAGTCTGCTGAGGTTTGGCAGCATTTGGGAGATGTTTTAAGGGAGTTGGGGAATGGGGATGAGGCAGAGTCAGCTTATCGAAAAGCTCTGGAGTTAAAGTCTGGAAAAAGTGAGGAAGGTTTGACGGGGACTAAGCTTAATGATTTTTATGGTAGGTTAACTGGGAAGGTTTCGTCTCTGAGGAATGAAAAGAGACTGGGTACGACGTTTTTTGTAGTGACGCCTTGTCTAAATGCTGTGGCAACTATTGATGAGACTATTAAAAGTGTTATTAGTCAGTCTGGTGATTTCTGGATTCAGTATCATGTACAGGATGGTGGTTCAACTGATGGGACTGTTGAGCGGTTACAATATTGGGAGGGTGTATTATCAGCAGGGAGTTCTGATTTGCAATGTGGGGGTGTGGATTTTTCTTGGGTTAGAGAACCAGATGAGGGAATGTATGATGCAGTAATGAAGGGGTTNGACTATTAAAAGTGTTATTAGTCAGTCTGGTGATTTCTGGATTCAGTATCATGTACAGGATGGTGGTTCAACTGATGGGACTGTTGAGCGGTTACAATATTGGGAGGGTGTATTATCAGCAGGGAGTTCTGATTTGCAATGTGGGGGTGTGGATTTTTCTTGGGTTAGAGAACCAGATGAGGGAATGTATGATGCAGTAATGAAGGGGTTTGATAATTTTGAGATTGCGCCTAGAGAGTTGATGACTTGGATTAATGCTGATGACGTTTTGATGCCAGGGGCGTTGTCTGCTATTTGTCGTATTGTTGGAGAACATCCAGAGGTTGAGTGGATAGGCGGACCTCAATATGTGTTTAAAACAGATGTACGACAGAAGGTTTTACAGCGGGGTACTCCTACTCCCACGGCGGTTATTCGGGAAGGTTTGTGTGATGGCAAGCATTGGGAAATGTTGCAGCAAGAGGGAACGTTTTTTAGTAAGGGGTTGTGGTTGAAGTCGAAGCATGGGTTGAAAGGCTTTGAGTTGGCAGGTGATTGGAATTTCTGGCGGGAGATGGCATATCATGGGGTGTATTATCAGTATGAGAGTCCTTTGAGTGCTTTTCGGAGGCGTGTTGGGCAGTTGTCTGTGGAACGTATTGGGGATTATCGGGCAGAGATTGAGAGGGTTGTGCCTTTGGAAGTGAGAAGGGGTAGGTTTGAGGAACTTTATCGGCAGCAGGAGTGGGGTGCGAATGTGATTAAGTTTGATGGTAGGTCTGGGAAAATGGTGGTTGAGGTTGAGTCGGTGAGGGAGGTTTATGAGAAGGTTGGGTCTTTTGAGCAGAGTAATTTAGCTCCAAAAACTCAGGTTAATATCAAACATAAAAAGTTATTAGGTAGAGAAGAAAAAGTATCTTATTATCGTGAGTTAGCTGAGAGGAATCCTGATTCAACCGAAACTTTGCTTTTTTTAGGGGATGCTCTAGAAGAAAGTGAATTTTATGAGCAAGCTTTAGCTGCCTATCATCAGGCAATACAATTGGAACCAGATTCAATTCAGGTTCAAAATAAATTTGCATCTGCCTTGTCTAAAACCGATCTATATTTTTGTTTTTGCTCTGAACATCATTACATATTACTAGGGCAAATACACCACAAGAGGAAACAATGGGTTAAAGCATTTGCTGCATACCGAAATGCTATCAAGATTAATCCCAATTTTTATATGTCATATCACTATCTGGGAGATGCGCTGTTTAATGTAACGAATTACGAAGAAGCAGTGGGTCCGTACGGTAAAGCTATTGAGTTGAATCCTGATTCTGCATATACTTACATCAACTTAGGTCATACCTTCTTTGAGCTTGGCTCTTATGATAAAGCAGTCGTTAATTTTCAGAAAGGTATTGAGTNCCCAATTTTTATATGTCATATCACTATCTGGGAGATGCGCTGTTTAATGTAACGAATTACGAAGAAGCAGTGGGTCCGTACGGTAAAGCTATTGAGTTGAATCCTGATTCTGCATATACTTACATCAACTTAGGTCATACCTTCTTTGAGCTTGGCTCTTATGATAAAGCAGTCGTTAATTTTCAGAAAGGTATTGAGTTAGCACCTGATTCATTCTGGGCTTATTATAGTTTAGGAGATGCTTTAGCTTGTCTTGGGAAAATTGATGAAGCTAGTCTCTATTATTATGAAGCAGTGAAGGTCGATCCTAATCCACATTAGAATCGAACTATGATATTTAACGCTGAAGTTTACCCTTGAAGATATGTAATCCACTCAGTTCCCTGAAACTGACCATCTGACCAGGGAGAAAAGTCTATTTTTCTTTTGAAAGATTGGCTTAAGAAAACTAGGTCTACTTGACTTAGGTTGTCTTTATAGTAGCACAAGTCAACTATATCCCAAAGAACGAATCCATTGTTATATAAAAAAAGAAATNACCATCTGACCAGGGAGAAAAGTCTATTTTTCTTTTGAAAGATTGGCTTAAGAAAACTAGGTCTACTTGACTTAGGTTGTCTTTATAGTAGCACAAGTCAACTATATCCCAAAGAACGAATCCATTGTTATATAAAAAAAGAAATCTTTCTGCAAAGAAATCATCATTTATACTGGTAGGAGCCTCTACTATAACGCAAAATGTTTTTTCTAGAGTCTCGGTAGAACCTTCTAAAATTTTAAGTTCAACTCCATCAACATCTACTTTGAGAATAAAAGGTTTAACCAGGCTAGTTTCAGTCCCAATTTCAGGAATAATACTATCTAGCTTTCTAACGGGAATTACTCGGCTATTTGACGATTCTTCATTAGAAATTGAGCTATGGGATACTTGCCCCTCACCAAATAATGAGTAAGTTGATAAAAACGAATCTTGATTACAATTTGAAAGGGCAATTTCAAAAATCTGATGATCTATATTTGCATAGTTAGACTTGATAGATGGATAATACTCAGAAACAGGTTCAAATAATAGGTGCTTTGATTCGCCAAACACTGTTTTTAGTTCTTTTGTTTCATATTGAACACCAATATCAATTATGGTTGGATAAAAGTCAATATGATCTTTGATGTATTGCAACGATGATAATTTTGTTGGCAGTCTACTCATAATTTAAACCTGGTGTTTTAACTATATAAATTACACTAAATTCGGTTTAGAAAAGCTGGCTACTGACATCCAACCAAGAGCTTGAAAACCCTGCAAGGCTATTTATTGAGGTATTTTAGCTCTATTTCATCCCTAAACGAATCCCATAGGCATAAGGATACCAAAAGTTTTCAGTTTGTTCATAATTGCCAGTACAATCTGAATCCTGGTGTTATTTCAAAAAGTCAGGGACTTGACGTTTTAGGTTGCCTTATGATTTTCTAGTACAAGTTTCTTTGCTACCCGCTTCCAAGCTTGGTATCTATACTCAAAATGTTTCTCAGCTTCCTGTTTAAGCTGCCTGTGTTCTTTTTCAGTATAAATCAGTTCTCCTTGAT
Organism: Hydrocoleum sp. CS-953; assembly: GCF_002260545.1. Taxonomy (GTDB): domain Bacteria; phylum Cyanobacteriota; class Cyanobacteriia; order Cyanobacteriales; family Microcoleaceae; genus Trichodesmium. The sequence goes on from NZ_LGSU01001483.1 coordinate 7,351, forward strand.
ATCGAAGCCACTTTCTTAATGAAGGTACATGGTTTGTATAGTTGTGTATCTCTGAGTTCTGCTCCAGAAAACGGACAAATTGGTGGCTAATGTTTATGAGATTAGAACTAAATTTGTCAGGATCGTTAGTCCTCATTTTCTCCGATAAATTCTTAGTGAATTCTGAATCAATAAATTCGGCAAAATGAATTGCCCTTTTGTGCCACAAAAGATCGCTGTAATTTGCTGGATGAATAATATGATAGGCAATAGTAGGTGATAAATATTTAAGAGAAAAGCCTTTCTCAAANGGCTAATGTTTATGAGATTAGAACTAAATTTGTCAGGATCGTTAGTCCTCATTTTCTCCGATAAATTCTTAGTGAATTCTGAATCAATAAATTCGGCAAAATGAATTGCCCTTTTGTGCCACAAAAGATCGCTGTAATTTGCTGGATGAATAATATGATAGGCAATAGTAGGTGATAAATATTTAAGAGAAAAGCCTTTCTCAAATGCAATGTAGGGAAACCAATAATCCCACCAAGGCAAACCTAAACAGAAATCAGAGGATGGAAAATCTTCTAAAATATTTTTTTCAAAAAAGAAATAGTCAAATCCATAAACATAAACACTACCATCTAATTGGTCTGGAGAATAAATATCAACTCTTGAACCATAAATTAATGAATCCTTCGCTTGAGATAGAAGGTATGAAGTGAAATCACCATTATTCCCTTCGGTTTTAAAAATGATATCTGAATTGACAATTCCACAAATCCTTGATTTTTGTTTTCTCAGATAATTCAATACATCATCTACATAGACCAAAGGTTTTCCTACTTCTTCTTTAGCATGATGATTAACAAGATGGAAATGCACATTTTTATACAAATGTTCTAGTTTTTCAACTTCTTCTATGCTATTTAATGATACGACCGTAAAACCAAGAGAACGCCAGCTTTCAATTGCTGCCTGTTGCTTATCAACATTACCAGGTGCGATACTGGTAGCTATTACAACCTCTTGCTCTTCTTTGGGTTTTGCTGGTATGGAAAAAATATTAGAATCTAAAACAATTAGATGTGGTTCATGTGAATCAGGGGAATTGATGTCATCCTCGACTGGATTAATTTTCAGTTCTAATTCTTGATTGATGACATCAGCTACCTCACTCATGTATTTATCATGCATACGCTTCGATCTTTGCTCGTCATAAGAACGAAATCCTCCGAGAATATCATCAACAATAAAACATTTTGAATACCTAGAAAAGCGTAACCATAGTTCAAAATCAGCAGCAAGTTCAAGGTCATCTCGTAATTTTGAACCTGCTTTTTTCCACAAGGAACGTTTCCAAAAAGTGCTTTCTTGCTGAAGAAAACGACGTTTTTCATAAACCTCATGCAAAAAATAACTTCTTGACCAGTTCCTAGTAATTTCATCTATTTTCTCTAAATTTCCTTCTCTATTCCATTCTGTTGCCTTACCTGTTAACCATTCGACAGATTTGTATTTGCTAAAGGCAGCAGCAACCTTAAAAAAAGCATTGGGATGATATTTATCATCTGAGTTAAGCCAAGCCATGATATCGCCAGTAGTTTTGCTAAATCCTTCATTGAGGGCAACGTAATGACCGCCATCAGGTTTGCTCTGCCAATATGTCAAGTATTTCTCGTACTTCTTAATAGTTAAAATAGAAAGATCTGTACTCCCACCATCCATTATTATGTATTCTAAGTTAGGATAGTTTTGGGAAAGAATTGAATCTATACATTCTTCTAGAAATTCACCTTGATTGAAAGATGGTGTAACAATTGATATTTTGGGTAAAGGTTCAGATACGATCAAAGTAGGTTTGCTAGAGTACAATTGCTTTGGGTTGAAAGTTTCTTCTGCGTGGTTATTCATTAAGTTTTGATATCTTAATTTTTACTAGCGCTCAATTAAAAAGGTGATTAATTGATTTATTGACTATTTATAATCTAGAATTTCTAGGGCTTCCTCAAATTCTTTGTTCAAATAATTGATAGTATTAACATTTAATTTTCTTTGATGATCTCCTGGCAATACTTGCCTTTTATGATTATAAATATTTTCTTGAGATACACTAAAATCTGCACTTTCAATCAACTGGTTGACAGTTTCTTGGTTTGTTTCCAAGCCACAAAAATCTACAACTGTTTCCATCCAATTCCGAAAATCATAAACCATATCTTCATATTTAACCCAGAGAACATTGGGTTTGTTTAATAAATGTTGAAAGTATGAGTCAAACCGATTTTTTAACTCTTTAGTAGAGCTAATTACAAAATCATCAATGCCTGTTTCTGAAACTTTTTTTCGGAACTCCAAAAACGAAAGCTTTTGGGTTTCTAATGAAGGTACAGCATGGCTATAAGCCCAAGAAAAATACATTGAAGTTAGTATGTCTCGTGGATCTCTGAGATGAAGGACTATTTTATATTTTTCAAGATTGGGCACATTGTAAAAATACCTACAAGCACTATAGCAATAGCTATAAGGTTTAAAAATTTTTTGTATGCTATTTAACGGTACTCTTTTTCCTTTTNAAGCTTTTGGGTTTCTAATGAAGGTACAGCATGGCTATAAGCCCAAGAAAAATACATTGAAGTTAGTATGTCTCGTGGATCTCTGAGATGAAGGACTATTTTATATTTTTCAAGATTGGGCACATTGTAAAAATACCTACAAGCACTATAGCAATAGCTATAAGGTTTAAAAATTTTTTGTATGCTATTTAACGGTACTCTTTTTCCTTTTAACCAATAATACGCTTCACAATCAATATGAGTAACATTAGATTCTTGGGACAGCTTGCTGAAAATACCTTTAATAAAGACAGATGCACATTTGTGTACAGTAAAAATAATTACACTTTGACGATCGCTAACTGGTTGATGTCGATCTAGTAACAATAGTTCAACTGGATCGACTGAGGCATCTTTATTTTCACCTAACTGAGTCTTTGATAGCTTTGTCTCTACACGATTTCCTTTTTGTTGTTGAACTTGGGAATAGCTAGTTAATTTTTTCTGAAAAGCACCACAGTCAGGCAATATTTCAATAGCCTTTGTTAAGCTGGCCATAGCTTCTTCGATTTGACCTTGCTTTGCTAGTACCTCTGCTAGGTTGTAGTAAAACCAAGCAGATTTAGGGTTGAGAGCGATCGCTGTTTGGTAAGCTTTTACAGCTTCATCAAACTCTCCTTGCAAAGTAAAAATATCGCCTAACCCATAATAGTACCAGGAAAAATTAGGATTTAGCTTAGTGCCACGATTGTATTCAACAATTGCCTCATGTAAATTGCCCTTGCGTTTTAGCTGATTTGCTTTTTGAATCAAATTCATTCTGTCCATGAAAGTTACGTTAAATTATGATTTTGTGATAGTGTATTAGTTCAATCTATTTGTCATACACTATAATAATATAGTGTCTTTGCATAAGTTATGATATAAAACTCGATCAAAACATACTATAGATAATGCACTACTACAAGTGCTTTTCCCGTTATTAATAATTCTTTTCCAGAATCCACAATAGTATATTTAGACATACTTTTATTTTGATTTGTTACTTTTCTGAAGCCAAGAATTAAAACAGTGTGTAGATGTGAATTCTGTAGTTCTTGGCTTGGATTGCCCCATACTCTTTGTCTGACGAATTGCATTCTCATCTGCTATCATTTCATCAATAGTGAAAGGAGGGTCTTCCAACAAAAGCTCAAATCCCGATGCCAAAAAGTTTTTGACATATGTAATATTTCTGACACCATGATCTATTGCGTGTATGTTTATACCTCCTGGCTTTGTAATTCGATAAATTTCGTCACATAATTTTTGACGTGGGATTTCTTGAGCTGAAGGGGGATTTTCAGTATATCGACAATCATAATTAACAGCTTTCTGACCAACGTGTTCAAGAACAGAGGAACTAAAAACTAGGTCAAAAAAATCAGAAGGGATTGCATTGGAGTCGATTCCAACAGTGCATCGAGAAATATATACTTTGTCCACTGATTCTGGCATCTTAGTGCTACCACGACCTGCTTTTCCATCATATGGATCTGCAACCCAACGTTCAGCAACATTCAAGGCAAGTAGCTGTTTAAAATTTCGATTGGCACCAATTTCAAGGACTCGGGAATCAGGGGCTACAAAGAATGGCAAATACTGGTCTAAAAAAAGGTGTTGATATACTTTTGTACTAGCATTGGGAGGAATTAAGTCCCCAAACTCAGATTTTTTTCCATATCTAAACATTTTTATTACTTTATTTCCTTATTTTGGACTTATTTTAAAGATTTATTATATCAAAACAGACAAACTAATTCTAAAATTTTCCCTGTATGGCCCAATTCAGACTACTAATTTTAGATTATAGACTTGCCCTCAAGACTGTTTATTCTTTCAAAAAGTAACCAGCTTAAAACTCTCAAGGGGAAGTAAACTAATATTGAAAGTCTATAGAAGGTTCTGGAAAATCCTGGAGTGGAGCTAATTTTACTAATAGCCCTCTAATTGATGTAGAAAAGCGACGATAATGCCTGTTAAAATTATCAATAGTAGCAAAAAAAGATTATCTATTTTTTGTTTTGTAAATTTGGCTTTTTAAGGAGATTGGCTTAATGTCGGAAATTCATTGTGAGGCTAATAGTTTTTTTCAGATGGCAAGAAAACTTCAACGAAAAGGGAAGTTGGAGGAGGCGATCGCTCTTTACCAGGAAGCTATTAAAAAGAATCCTAATTTTTCTTGGTATTATCACAATTTAGGTGATATTTTCNAGATTATCTATTTTTTGTTTTGTAAATTTGGCTTTTTAAGGAGATTGGCTTAATGTCGGAAATTCATTGTGAGGCTAATAGTTTTTTTCAGATGGCAAGAAAACTTCAACGAAAAGGGAAGTTGGAGGAGGCGATCGCTCTTTACCAGGAAGCTATTAAAAAGAATCCTAATTTTTCTTGGTATTATCACAATTTAGGTGATATTTTCACAGCAGTTGGTGATTATAAAGAGGCGCTCAAAACTTTTTTCCAAGCAGTTGAATTAAACCCAAACTCTGCCTATTTTAATTACAAATTAGGTCTAGCTAATACTTATTTAGGATATAAGGATAGAGCTGTTACCAACCTAGAAACCGCTTTAAAATTAAGCCCAGATAATATCCAGTTTAAAAAATCCTTTAAGCATATTATTGATAATAATAAACAGACAAGTTTAAGCATGAAGAATGAGTATGATTTTATTCAGTATGTGGAAAAAGGAATAATTCATGTAGGCGCTAATACGGGACAAGAGAGTGAAATTTATGGTGATATTTATAATGTCTTGTGGATCGAACCCATAGAGGAGGTATTTAAAATACTATGTAACAACGTTAAACACTTTCACAAACATAAGTGTTTATGTTGCTTGATAGGCGAAAAAGATAACAAAGAATTTGAGTTTTACATAGCAAACCAAACAGCTAGATCCTCAATGTATGAGTTTACCGATCATCATTATAACGATCCTCACTTTAAATATGAAGAAGTAGTTCAAATAAAAGCCCGTAGGTTAGACAAACTAATAGAAGAGGGCGTTATAGACATTAACTTGTATGATGTGTTGGTAACTGACTGCCAAGGAGGAGACTACGAAGTAATCGTAGGTTTAGGGGAAAAAATAAAAGAGTTTAAGATAGTTAAAACGGAGGTAATGATTAAAGAAATATATAAATCAATAGTCTTGGAAAATGATGTTAATAGTTACATGAACTCTGTGGGATTTGACTTAGTAAGCAACTTTGATTATCACATTAAAGCTACTCAAAGAGATAACATCTACTGGAATCGACGATTTAATTATCCAAGTCCAATAACTGAATAGGTTAACCCAGTGAAGAGTCGAATATCTTTCCTAATTTCTACCAATTGAACTAAGTTTTAAGAATAAATTATATGTCTAATCAATATTTAACCAATCAAAAACTCTTAAAAGAAACAGACATTTTCCTAGCTTCTTACCCGCGTTCTGGTAATACATGGATGCGACTGTTGCTAAGTGATGCTCTTTTACAACTGCAAGGTTTTCAGACAACCACCGGAGGCAATATAGTTCCTGATATTTATAAAGTTAGTATGGATGAATGGAATAACCACATTAATACAAACGTAAAATTCAGGATAATAAAAACCCACGAACCACTGTATTTTGAAAAAACATTAGAACTGAAAAACCGAGCTTTTTATTTATTCAGAAAACCGGCTGACTGTTTATGTTCATACTATTATTATTTACAAAGAACTGAGGAAAAAAAAGTAAACCATCAAAAAGAAATAGATAAATTTTGTTTAAACCAGTTAGAAGAGTGGTGCTCTCACGTCATAAATTACATAGATTATAAGGAAAAAAGTTATGAAAGTATCATTTTTTTATCTTATGAAAAACTTAGTTATAACCCTGTGAAAGTTCTGAACTATTTGATGGAACTTTTGGGATGGGAAAACTGCCAATTAATTTGTCAAAAATCTGTTAAAAACCAGGAGTTTAACAAGCTAAAAAGTTTATCAAAAGAAGAANTCCGAAAAGTTATAACCCTGTGAAAGTTCTGAACTATTTGATGGAACTTTTGGGATGGGAAAACTGCCAATTAATTTGTCAAAAATCTGTTAAAAACCAGGAGTTTAACAAGCTAAAAAGTTTATCAAAAGAAGAAAAACCTGAGCAAATGGGATTCTGGGAAGATCATGGTTATGGATATTTTTTTAGAAAAGGCAAGGTTAACAGTTCTCAGGAAGAACTGTCTCCTGAGACACTCCAGATAATTGAAGAAAAAGCCATGCCAATATATAAAAAAGCAACTTCCTTTGAGCCTATTTTTCCTTTTGAATTTTCTGGAGAAATTTTTGAAAAGCAACTACAAAAGCAGATTGAAAAAAGACGAGAGAATTTAGATAAATTTCCAAAGCATTTCGTGGCAGCTAGACACTATTATCGCTTAGGCAAACTAGAAAAGGCTATTACTAGCTACCACCAAGCAATTAAACTAAACCCTAACTCAGCTTGGTCTTATCATAACTTAGGGGAAACTTTATCTAGACTACAAAAATGGGATGAGGCGATCACAGCTTACCAACAAGCCATCAAGCTAAATTCTAACTCTGGCTCTTTTTATTACAACTTAGCAGAAGCTTTTATGCAGCAAGGTAATTTGGATGAAGCGATCGCTAACTACTCTAAAGCTGTTGAAATCAAACCTAGTTTCTTCATTGGTCATAATAGCTTAGGTGAAGCTTTGGCCAAACAAGGCAAGTTGGTGGAGGCCATTGGTTGTTTCCGCAAAGCAGTTGAATTAAACTATAACTATTTTAGGGCTTATGGCAACTTGGCAGAGCTTTTGGCGGACAAGGGGCAGCTAGAAGAAGCAGTTGGCTTTTACCAGAAAGCTATTAAAATAAATCCTAGTTATCAAATAACTAATCCCAAGTTGCGAGAGGCTGTGAAATGAGTTCAGATAAAGCAAAAAGTATATTTAAAGTAGTGTTGTAGCTTCCTCAATTTTGGCGATCGCCTCATCCAACCTCCCCTCTCTCTTCAACTTATTAGCCTGCTTCAACAATTGACCAGCACTCATACCCTCATTACCCATAAAAACCAAAAGATCAATCTAAATATATAATATTATCAGACTCACAATCTACAAAAATTATTTCCCAACAACTCTATTAATTTAGTACAATTTGAAAAGGCTATATAATAAAAAATTACGATCAACAAATTAGCCCAATTCCCTAAAACTATAACTATGAGCTATAAAAAAATTATCACCATCGAACCAGACAAACGTGGTAGTAAACCTTGTATTAGAAGAATGAGAATTACAGTTTACGACGTTTTAGGATGGCTCGCTACAGGAATGTCTTTTGCAGAAATTTTAGATGATTTTCCCGAATTAACAGAAGAGGATATTAGAGCTTGTCTAGAATTTGCCGCCGATAGAGAACGGCGTTCAGTAGCAGTAATAACTAAAGAATGAAATTACTATTTGACCAAAATTTGAGCAGAAAGTTAGTCCAACGACTAGCCGATATTTTCCCTGATGCAAGTCACGTTCAATTTGAAGGAATGACTATCGCTACAGATACAGAAATTTGGGAATTTGCGAAAGCAAAAAACTTTTGTATTGTTACCCAAGATGCAGACTTTGCTGAAAAAAGCAGTCTGTATGGTTCCCCACCAAAAGTAATTTGGCTACGTTGCGGGAATGCTAAAACTGAAAAAGTAGAATCAATCTTACGCTCTGGAGCAACAGCAATAGAAGAATTATCTTCTAATTCATTGTTAGATTGTTTAGAGTTATTCTGATTACTTAGGGTTTGCTGAAAAAGTCTTTTTTCAGGAGTAGGGGATCATTTTTTTTTGCTCAACTTTTCCCCAAAATCATAACTTTTTGAGTATAAAGAGCTGAAAACAATGTACCATAAATTATAGCAGTTCAGCAAAAGATATAACTATGAAATTTATTAGCCCTAAAACAGACTTTGCTTTTAAAAAAATATTTGGTTCTATTCATAGTCAAAATATCCTGATTAGTTTTCTCAATGCCATAGTTTATAACAATCAAAACATCATTCAATCTCTCAAAATAATTAACCCCTATAACCCTGGAGTTACTAACACTATGAAAGATACTTATTTTGATGTTAAAGCAGTTTTAGATAATGGTAGTACCGTCATCATTGAAATGCAAGTATTGAATGTAGAAGATTTTGAAAAACGAGTAATTTATAACTTAGCCAAAGCTTATGGAAATCAATTAGATGCAGGGCAAGGTTATATGATGTTGCAACCTTTTATTGCTTTGACGATCGCCGACTTTGTTTTATTTGAAAAGACAGAAAAAATGATTACTAAGTTTGGATTGAAAGAAGAGACAGAATTGTTTAATTACCAAGATGAATTAACATTAATGTTTGTCGAATTACCCAAATTTAAAAAAGAATTATCAGCCTTAGAAACTCTAAGTGATAAATGGATATATTTTCTTAGCTCGGCTCCAAATTTAGAAGTAATACCAGAATCATTAGAATCAGTATCAGAAATACAAGCAGCGTTAAATATAGCGAATAAGGCGAACTTAAGTAATGAAGAATTAGAAGAATTAGAGCAAGAGGAAAAGTCGATTAGAGATAAGAAAGGACAAATTAGTTTAGCCAGGAGGGAAGGAGAAGAAAGTGGTATAGTCAAGCAAATCTTACGTCAAATTCGTCGCCAGTTTGGGGAAATAGCTCCAGAAGTTCAAACTCAGATAGAGGAATTATCTTTGGAAAAATTAGATATTTTAGGTGAAGAAATTTTTGATTTAGCAACAATGGCAGACTTGGAAAACTGGCTAGGTAATAATGGATAATTGATAATGGATAATTGATAATGAAAGAGTTTTTTAAATCTCTAGTTTTCTATTTTTACTAGGATTAATTTTTACCTCTATCTGATAATTGATAATGAAAAGTAAGTATTTCCTACGGAATGCTGCGCAAACAGCCGTCAGCTAGTCTCCTGCGGAGGAGCTGCGCTTTTTCGTATAGGGAATGCTCCGCAAACATGTCGCGCAGCGTTAACGCGCGTTGTGCGCCAGCTAAACAGCTATTAGCTATTATTTTTGTTAGAATATAAAGCTGATAACTAGCTTTGTTGTGGTTGGGTTTTTCCGTTGGAAATGCTCCGCAAACGTTCCATGCTTCGCAATGCTAACGCAAACAACTCAACCTACACTTATTGCACTAATTAATCAATGAAACTTATTGCTGAGAGCTGACAGCTAATAGCTGAATGCTTACATACAATGAAAGAGTTGTTTAAATCTCTAGTTTTCTATTTTGACTAGGATTAATTTTTACCTCTATCCGACGATTACGTTGTCGATTAGTTTGAGAATCATTTTCTGCTATGGGGCGAGACTCTCCATAACCAATAGCCAGCAGACGATACTGTTGCCCCAGATTTTTTGATAAATATTCTGCTACTGCTTCAGCTTGTAAAAATGATAATTCTCGATTTGCTTTGACTTTACCTCGACTGTCAGTATGACCAGAAACAGTAATTGTTGCACCTTTATAATTTTTCAATTCAGTAATTAAATTGTCTAAAATAATCCTTTCCTCAGAACGAATTGTATTACTACCTGACTCAAACAAAATATCAATAGGAAGGGTCACCATCATTTGATTTCCTGAAAAAACAGGTTTGGTAAATTGACTTATTTGTTTGCGTTCATTAGTTGAAAGCGGTACAGTCAACTGCTGAGAAATTAAATTTAATCTTGCCTCTAAATTTTGATTAGGTCTACTAACACCTAATTGATTTTCTAAAGCTGTGGTCTGACCAATAAGACTATTTAACTGTGTTTGTAATTCTTCAAGTTCTGTTTGTAATTCCTGTCTCTGGGCCTCAGTTAGTTCAACTTGGAGCTTCAGAATTTCTGGGGTAGATTCAGGGGTGGCGTTTGAAGATTGGGGCAACCCTTTTTTAGAGACTATACCCTTAGTGCCACGAAGTAGTTTTTCTGCTATGGGTATCTCTTGAGAAGTAGAGGGATATTGGACAGCGATCGCCATTCCCAACACCCAGGAAAAACCACTAGCTACTACCAGTAGTAACAATCGAAATATTAAGGATAGTATTAACAGACCCATTCCCGGAGACCTAGGGTTGATCCGATTGGGAGAAGATT
>NZ_LGSU01001484.1 GCF_002260545.1 Hydrocoleum sp. CS-953
ATTTCTAAATGTTTCCTGTTTAAATCTTCGTCACCAATAGGCAATATATTTTGGGCATGAAGAATGAAGCTTTTTTCTTCAAAAGCTGTCCGAAAATAGCTATACAATATAAAGTGTTGAAGTTGTAGTAAATTATGCCTGCTAAAGATGTCTTCCATGATGCTGTCAAAAATGCCTTAATCAAAGAAAATTAGATTATTACTAACGATCCTCTTTATTTAGAATTTGGTGGAGTCGATCTGTATGTTGATTTAGGTGCTGAAAAACTTGTTGGCGCTGAAAAAGATGGCAAAAAAATTGCTGTTGAAATTAAAAGTTTTATTCGACAGTCTCTAATTTCAGAATTTCATAATGCTTTGGGGCAATTTATTAACTACCGAACGGTATTAAGGAGAATTGAACCGGAAAGATGTCTATATTTAGCTGTTTCTGAGGATACTTATGAAAGTTTCTTTACCCTGGTATTTACTCAAGTAGCAGTTGAAGAAAATCAGATAAAATTAATTATTTATAATCCTGCAAATGAGGTAATTGTGGAATGGAAAAATTAACTAAATATAGGAATTATGTCAAAAATATTATTACTGAGTATAGTCAATACAAACCATCTTATGGAGACATAGAAGTACAAGTTGTTTTTGACGAACAAAGAGATCATTATCAACTTCTCAATGTAGGTTGGCATGGCAATAGACGAGTACGGGGTTGTGTGCTGCAAATAGATATTAAAAATGAAAAAATCTGGATACAACATGATGGTACAGAAATCGGTATTGCTAATGAATTATTAGATTTAGGAGTGCCAAAATCAGATATTATTCTGGCTTTTCATGCACCTTACAAGCGGAAATATACAGGTTTTGCTGTGTCGTAAAATCAATAAAGTTGGAGTTTGTTGGTATTTGTGGAAGAAAGCGATCGCTCTCCTGAATTTATCTAAAATCTAAAAACTATTGCGCAATAGATGAATCAAAAATCAAATAATGACAGTTTTGGTCTCAATGTCATTGCAAGGGGAAATATTTGACAATAATTTTTCCCTACTACCCAAAATACCCCCGAAGCAATCTCTCAAACTCTGAGATTGCTTCGGGGGATTAAATATAAAAGTCAAAGCTAACTATTTTCACCGTACGAAAAAAACTGTAGAAAATTGTAACAGCTTTTATCTTGATATTGGATTAACCAATATAGGCTGTACGGCACAGCTCACTATTCCCTCAACAGTAAATGCTCCTGGGAATTTCTTATCTTATATTTGAAGACTGCCATTAATATCGGCTTCTATTTTTCATAGCTTTGTTGTTACCTGTTTAATATTACAACACTTTTGTAAATTTTACAACTATATTTCTACGGTTTAAGTTCAACAGTTAATCACCACTAAATATGAAAAAAAATCGATCCGCCGTGAGGCGGAGACAAAAGAGAAAAAATAAAAGAGGATAAAGGGTAAAAGGGGAAAAGAATAAAGGGTTAAAGAGTTATCCCGGCACCACACACAACACGAAAACCAATAAGGTTGTAGCAGTCGAGGCCCCTATCGAAGCCTTCGCGATACGCGGAACGGCAGTCAGAAGGATCGTTGAACCAGGAACCGCCCCGCAGCACGGCATTGTCTTCTTTTTGATCATTTTCTAGCCAAGCACTGCCATCACTCGGCGCACCTTGATAATTGTCATGCCAGTCATCAGCGCACCATTCCGAGACATTCCCGTGCATATCATATAAACCAAAAGCATTGGGAGGAANTTTTCTAGCCAAGCACTGCCATCACTCGGCGCACCTTGATAATTGTCATGCCAGTCATCAGCGCACCATTCCGAGACATTCCCGTGCATATCATATAAACCAAAAGCATTGGGAGGAAAGCTCCCTACATGAGTTGTGTTTTCTAGATAGAAACCTTTAGAAGCATTGCCATAAGTATAGTTACCATTATAGTTAACTAAATAAGACGTTATAGTTTCCCCAAAATAAAATGGTGTGGTTGTACCTGCACGACAAGCATATTCCCACTGACTCTCACTAGGTAGTCCGTAGTTTTTCCCAGTTTTCTGAGATAGGGTTTGACAAAATTCTGTGGCATCGTCCCCTGTCACCATTACTACATGACCTTTTCCTCCTCCAAAGTTAGAGGGATTTTCTCCCATAATGGCTTGATATTGGTCTTGAGTAATGGGATATTTGCTCATATAAAAAGGTTGGAGAGTAACTTGATGTTGAGGACTTTCGTTATCAAATCTTCCCTCTTCATTTTCCGGCGAACCCATCATAAAAGTACCCCCAGGAATATAAATCATTTCCAATATCACGCCATTACCAAAATCTTCAGTAAAAAATCGTGCTTGATGGGAACGACGACTAATTTCTTCACCTTTGCTGTTGACTGTTATTACATCAAATGGCGGTGTAATTTGTTGAGCAGGTAAATTATCAGGAACGTCTAATTGTTTTGGTGCTATAATTTCTTCAGCAGATAAATTCTTAGAAGTTTCTATAGGTTCTACTGGAGTTTTTTCAGCAGATAAATTATCAGAATTTTCTACAGTTTCTACTGGAATTTCTTCAGCAGGTAAATTATCATAGGTTTCTACAGGTTCTCCTATAATTTGTCGAGAAACTTCAGGAGGCATTTCACGCCAAATCTTTTCTAAAGCTGCTATTGATATTGCTGTGCCAAACTTTCCCAAATTTTGGTTTTCTCCCTCCATATGGGTAGTTATACCAACAACAAAACCTGTGTTTAAATCAATTGATATTGCTGTGCCAAACTTTCCCAAATTTTGGTTTTCTCCCTCCATGTGGGTAGTTATACCAACAACAAAACCTGTATCTAAATCAACAACAGGTGCCCCACTATAACCTTTTTGAAGTTCTCCTTTATCTATTTTTAGTTTACCAACAGTAACTTCTTCTTCCTTATTATCTATTGTTTGTAATGCTGTTTCTCCATCAACCATCATTATTCCTGTTATTATCTGGCGACGGCGTGCCTTATTTTCACCCATAAGAAAGTTACCAGGAATTTTAATTTCAAAACTTCTTTCTTGTTCCCCATATAAAATCATTAATGTTAAGGGCGGAAAAATATATTTGACTTTTAAAATTGNACAGTAACTTCTTCTTCCTTATTATCTATTGTTTGTAATGCTGTTTCTCCATCAACCATCATTATTCCTGTTATTATCTGGCGACGGCGTGCCTTATTTTCACCCATAAGAAAGTTACCAGGAATTTTAATTTCAAAACTTCTTTCTTGTTCCCCATATAAAATCATTAATGTTAAGGGCGGAAAAATATATTTGACTTTTAAAATTGCTAAATCAAAACCTTGAGGATCTCCTATTTCCAGAAGTTCTACAGGAATATCATTTACCCTTAGATTTTCTTCACCACCCACATCCTCAACAACATGAGCGCAAGTAAGCAGATAAGTATAATCTTCCTGCTGATAAAAAGCAAATCCAGTGCCAATAACATTTCCTTTTTTAGCACTGGTAATTAAAACAATTGATTCTTTTAATTTTCTCAGATTAATCATTCTCTGACTGTTTCGGTTTCAGCACTAATTTAACTTTTAAATTTGCACCTGCCTTTCCTTTAGTAATATATAGATTTCCTTCTCCCTCAAAATTAAAACCCACTTCCACCTCAGCTTGTTCAATTTCCATATCTTTATTAATTTCTTGCCAAGCTTCAGCAATAGGGCGACTAATACTAATTAATATAGGTTTAACTTTATCAAAACTAGATTGGACTTTTTTGGCAACATTAGTAGAAATTGGCTTTGCCTCATCATCTGCAACTTCTGCTTCAACCCAAATCCCATCTTCTAGTTCAATTAGTCTGGTGGCCATGTACGTTGATTATTGAATTTAACTGCTATTCTATTTAAGCATATATCAGTAATTCTTAGGTCATTTTCTTGTAATATAAATACAATTAGTAATCAGGATATATCCAATGAAAAAACTTATTAATAATCCCAACGATGTAGTTCGTGAAAGTCTCCAAGGTATGGCGATCGCTCACCCCGATCTAATAAAAGTCAACCTCGACCCCCATTTCATCTACCGCGCTGATGCACCAATCAAAAATAAAGTTGCCATCATCTCTGGTGGTGGTAGCGGCCACGAACCCATGCACGGCGGTTTTGTCGGCATGGGAATGTTAGACGCTGCTTGCCCTGGTGAGATTTTTACCTCTCCCACTCCTGACCAAATGTTAGAAGCAGCGAAAGTTGTCAACTCAGGTGCAGGTATTCTCAACATTGTCAAAAATTATAGTGGCGACGTGATGAATTTTGAGATGGCAACTGAACTTGCTCTCTCAGAAAATATCCGAGTCTTGAATATATTAATAGATGATGATGTCGCCGTTAAAGACAGTCTTTTTACTCAAGGGCGACGGGGTGTCGGAACAACGGTATTAGCAGAAAAAATTTGTGGCGCTGCTGCTGAAGCTGGTTATGACATCAAGCAAATAGCTGACCTTTGCCGGAAAGTAAATCTCAATGGGCGCAGTATGGGAATGGCATTGACATCATGCACCACACCTGCTAAGGGTAGTCCTACTTTTGAGTTAGGCAATAACGAAATTGAATTCGGTATTGGTATTCATGGGGAACCAGGGAGAGAACGAATGGCGATGAAGTCAGCAGATGAAATTGCAGAAATGTTAGCTATTAATATTATTGAAGATGTCGGTTATAGTCGGATGGTGCGGGAGTGGGATGAGGTGAAAGGAGAATGGCAGGAAGTGAAATTAATAGACTCACCATTTGAACCAGGCGATCGCCTTCTGGCTTTTGTGAATAGTATGGGTGGTACTCCTATTTCTGAGTTATATATTGTCTATCGGAAATTAGCAGAAATATGCGAACAAAAAGGATTAAAAATTGTGCGTAATTTGATTGGGCATTATATTACTTCCTTGGAAATGCAAGGTTGTTCTATTACTCTGTTGAAATTGGATGATGAGTTAATTAAATTCTGGGATGCGCCAGTCAAAACTGCAGCATTAAGATGGGGAATTTAATATAAGTCAGAAGTTAGAAGTCAGAAGTCAGAAGTTAAATTTAGAGCTAATTTTTTTGCTCAAAAAAAGTTAGTAGGTAAATACTCAAAAATTATGTATTTGTGAAAAAAACTGTAGGGGTTTGGTCTCCAAATACCACGTTAAATTTGGTTGGTAAACCAAGGGTTGAGAAACCAAACGAAGAAAATGTTACAACCCATTTAGGGTTGATATCATNTTTGTGAAAAAAACTGTAGGGGTTTGGTCTCCAAATACCACGTTAAATTTGGTTGGTAAACCAAGGGTTGAGAAACCAAACGAAGAAAATGTTACAACCCATTTAGGGTTGATATCATGTCCGGTTGAATGGGTTTGGAGACCAAACCCCTACGAATATTTTAGGAAAGCAGAAGGCAGAATGTTTTTTCCGTTGTTATCTTAATTTTATATACTAATGATGCTACCGGAATTGATATGACATAATTGCCAAATTACTGATTTAGATGTGATTTTTTCTCTGACGTTTATGTAATATTTATATGTTAAGCAGTAATATCAAAAATATATAAAAAAATGACGAAAGCTTCTTCAGAAAACAAAGTAGGAATTGTACTGGTATCCCACAGTGCCAAATTAGCCGAGGCAGTGGTAGAATTAGCAAAACAAATGACTCAAGAACCAGCACCAATAGCGATCGCTGCTGGAATAGATGACCCAGAAAATCCTTTTGGTACTGATGTTATTAAAGTACAAGAGGCAATAGAATCTGTTTATAGTGATGCTGGGGTCTTAGTATTAATGGATTTAGGCAGTGCGGTAATGAGTACAGAAATGGCTCTAGAATTTTTATCATCAAGCCAAATAAATCATATTAAAATCTGTACAGCACCTTTGGTAGAAGGAGCAATTTCTGCTATAATTCAAGCTTCTTTGGGAGCTAATATTCAACAGGTTATGGCAGAAGCTNCAATAGAATCTGTTTATAGTGATGCTGGGGTCTTAGTATTAATGGATTTAGGCAGTGCGGTAATGAGTACAGAAATGGCTCTAGAATTTTTATCATCAAGCCAAATAAATCATATTAAAATCTGTACAGCACCTTTGGTAGAAGGAGCAATTTCTGCTATAATTCAAGCTTCTTTGGGAGCTAATATTCAACAGGTTATGGCAGAAGCTAATGCAGCTTTAACAGCTAAGATATCTCAGATTAATGTTGATGAAATAGTAGCAGATGAAAAGCCAGAAAATAGCAGCAATATAGAAAAAGAAAATTCATCAAAGACAATTCAAACTACTGTTAAAAATAAATTAGGAATTCATGCTCGCCCCGCAGCAAAATTAGTAGCCATAGCTAATCAATTTCAATCTGAAATTACTCTGCAAAATTTGACTAAAAATAGTCAACTAATAAATGCTAAAAGTATTAATCAAGTAATTACATTAGCAGTTAAAAAAGGACATGAAATAGCAATAAGAGCAACTGGTAATGATGTTGATTTAGCCCTAACAAAAATCCAAGAATTAATCACAAATAATTTCGGGGAGACAGAAGTAATTGTCAAGACAAAAGCAAAAATATCAACAANTCTGCAAAATTTGACTAAAAATAGTCAACTAATAAATGCTAAAAGTATTAATCAAGTAATTACATTAGCAGTTAAAAAAGGACATGAAATAGCAATAAGAGCAACTGGTAATGATGTTGATTTAGCCCTAACAAAAATCCAAGAATTAATCACAAATAATTTCGGGGAGACAGAAGTAATTGTCAAGACAAAAGCAAAAATATCAACAACGCCAGATGCAGATAATCAACTACTCGGAACACCAGCATCTTCAGGAATTGCAGTCGGAAAAGTAGTACATTATCAACCAACAATTCCAGAAGTTGAAGACTATCCTGTAGAAGATCCAGAGGTAGAATGGCAGTATCTCCAGTTAATTTTGGAAACTGCAAAAAAGGAAATTCAAGGAATAATTGATAGTCTATCTAACAAAAGTACAACTGATAATACTCAAGTTGATATNACTCGGAACACCAGCATCTTCAGGAATTGCAGTCGGAAAAGTAGTACATTATCAACCAACAATTCCAGAAGTTGAAGACTATCCTGTAGAAGATCCAGAGGTAGAATGGCAGTATCTCCAGTTAATTTTGGAAACTGCAAAAAAGGAAATTCAAGGAATAATTGATAGTCTATCTAACAAAAGTACAACTGATAATACTCAAGTTGATATTTTGCAAACACAACTATTATATATAGAAGACCCCACTTTGTTAGATGAAGTACATCAGCTCATTTTTAAACAAAATCACTGTGCAGCAGTAGCATGGAAAAAAGCTATTGAGGCAATGATTAATACCTATCAAGAATTAGAAGATTCCTACTTGCAGGCGCGAGCTATTGATATTAAAGATGTTGGAGGGCGAGTGCTGCAACTGCTAACAGGTGAGAATAGCAGCAGTCTCAATTTTTCACAACCAGGAATTTTGGTAGCTCCAGACTTAACACCTTCTCTTGCTTTACAACTGAAATCAAATTTTGTATTAGGGATATGTACTAGCGCTGGTAGTGTTACTGCTCATAGTACATTAATTGTAAATACCTTGGGTATCCCGATGGTGGTAGGAGTAGGCACTCAGTTGTTGTCATCCCCAACAAATTCTCAAATTGCTTTAGATGGGGCAACAGGAGAAGTTTGGATCGAACCGAGTCAGACACAGTTACAGGAGTTACAGGCAAAACAAAGTCAAACTTTGGATAAATCTCAAACACCCCAGGAGGCAATAACAAAAGATGGTAGAAAAATTTCGTTGATGGCAAATATTGTGGGAGTTGCTGATGCCGAATTTGCTTTAGAATGTGGTGCAGAAGGAGTGGGTTTATTGCGGAGTGAATTTCTTTATCTCGATCGCCAAACCCAACCAACAGAAGCAGAGGAATATGAGAGTTATCGGGCGATCGCTCAAATTATGGGAACTCGCCCTCTAACTATCCGTACTCTAGATATCGGAGGTGATAAACAACTTCCCTATATCAAGCAGGAGTCAGAAGCTAATCCTTTTTTGGGATGTCGTGGTATTCGGCAAAGTTTAGATACTCCAGAAATTTTGCAGACTCAGTTACGAGCTATTTTGCGGGCGAGTCACGGACATAATATTAAGGTGATGTTCCCAATGGTGTCATCTGTGCAAGAGGTACGCGCAGCTAAAAAGATTTTGACAGAAGTTGAAAACTCAATTTCTGTTATAAATAAGATAAAAGTGGGAATTATGATAGAAGTGCCAGCAGCAGTCACAATGGCGAACCAGTTGGCAAAGGAAGTAGATTTTTTCAGTATTGGTACAAATGATTTGAGTCAATATGTTATGGCGGCTGACCGCACTAATTCTAAAGTTGCTAATCTTGCTAATGGTCTCGAACCTGCGGTATTGCGGATGATTCAACAAACTGTAATTGCTGCCCATGAAGCGGAAATTTTGGTGAGTGTTTGTGGTCAATTGGGGTCGAACTCGGTAGCAGTGCCAATTTTGTTGGGGTTAGGAGTTGATGAGTTGAGTGTAGCTCCACCAGCAATATCTATTGTCAAGAGAGTAATTTCTGAATTGGATATGTCTGAGGTTAAGGCGATCGCTCATTCTGTGTTGCAGTTGGATGGAGCGAAGTCGGTGCAAGAGTATGTTGTTGATAAATTAGGTATCAGATAAAGTGGCGAACCCAGAAACCGGGTTTGTATTAAACGCCCTACCATAATTATGTATATCTCCCACAAACCCGGTTTCTTATAATATAGAATCCGCTTGAATCTTAGTCATTGCGACGATAGGAAGCAATCTCCTCAAACCCTGAGATTGCTATCCGTTCCGGAATGCTCCGCAAACCTTCCACTCCGTTCCAGTCGCAATGACGCAAGCTATAGTAATTATCCGGATTTTATATAACACTCAACACAAGCGCTATAATTGTCATATTTATGTTGGGTTTCCTACCTCAACCCAACCTACTTTTTTTGCTAGAGGTGCTGATAACTGATAAGTGAAAAGATTATGATAAACAAAGAACAAATTATCCAATGGCTGGAAACAGTAGCAACAGTCTTAGAGCAAAACAAAGATTATCTGACAGAATTAGATGCTGCTATTGGTGATGCTGACCACGGTATTAATATGAATCGTGGCTTTCAGAAAGTCCTAACTCAACTTCCCACTGTTACAAATAAAGATATTGGCAGTATTTTCAAAACTGTGAGTATGACTTTAATCTCTACTATCGGTGGTGCTAGTGGACCTCTGTATGGCACTCTATTTTTACGAGCAAGTGCTGTAGTAGCAGGAAAGTCAGAATTAACTACAGAAGATATGACTAAAGTATTCACTGCTGCAGTTGAGGGAGTAGTGCAACGTGGCAAAGCTAACTTAGGAGACAAAACTATGTTAGATGCTTTGTCTCCAGCAGCAAATACTTTTACAGAAGCAGTAGCAAATGGTTCCAGTTTTCTCGATAGTTTGAAACAAGCGGTAAATGCTGCTGAGTCGGGAATGAAAAATACAATTCCAATGCTAGCTAAGAAAGGAAGAGCCAGTTATTTAGGCGATCGCAGTATCGGTCATCAAGACCCAGGGGCAACTTCTATCTATCTCATTCTCAAAGCTCTCTTAGAGGTAGTTTGATATAGAATCCGGTTGAACAGTCGTCCCTATCGACGATAGGAAGCAATCTCAGGGTTTTAGGAGATTGCTTCCTTCCACTCCGTTCCAGTCGCAATGACTTAGCTATAGTAATTATAGGGATTCTATATCAGGACTTACGCAGGAGAACCCAGAAACCCGGTTTCTCCTAGACGTCTATTGCTCAAAACAACGATTTATCCTAGAAACCGGGTTTCTGNAGGAGATTGCTTCCTTCCACTCCGTTCCAGTCGCAATGACTTAGCTATAGTAATTATAGGGATTCTATATCAGGACTTACGCAGGAGAACCCAGAAACCCGGTTTCTCCTAGACGTCTATTGCTCAAAACAACGATTTATCCTAGAAACCGGGTTTCTTTGCGTAAATCCTATATATGAGAAGTCATCGATTCCCCTAAATCCCCCTTAATAAGGGGGACTTGACCTTTTAAAGGGGGGCTAGGGGAGATATAAATCAAAATTCATACTTTTCAAACATCCTCTTAGATACTGTAGAAATTGAGTCCTCTATTAACTAATAAATATGAACAGATTTAAGAGTATCACAACTATTATTATTGGAGCTATTAGCTGCATAATTATTGCCCCTAGTTTAGCTCAACTAACACCTATTATTTTTCCGCAAAATATAGTTATATTCCCTCGAAAAAATAGATCAATTGGAGCAATTGTACAACTAGAAGGTCTAAACTTACCCCGCCCAAAAGTAACAGGAAAAGCAACTATTCCCCTAGAATTTTTAGACGGTGGAAAAGCTTTTACCTTGAAAGTAACTCTAGGAGAAAAATCAGGTAATTTTTTATTAGATACAGGTGCTTCTACTACAATGATTTCAACAGAAACAATCAAAAAATTAGAATTAACAGGGGAACCTGTACCACCAGAACTTTTAACTTATGCAGTAGCAGGAGATGAATGCCCAGAAATGAAAGCTAATTTGCATCGTTTACCTGTGTTAAAAATTGATAATGTTAAAGTCGAAAATTTAACAGGTTTAGAATTTACTACCACTGTCATGCCAGATGGATTATCAGGAGTTTTGGGAATGGATATTTTGAGTAATTTTGATGTAGAAATAAATCCTCAAACCCAAGAATTACGATTATTACCTCCGAGTCCAATACCTGCTAAAAATATTAATGATGCTATCCCACTGAAATCTAAGTTAGGAGTAATGTTAGCTGAGGTAGAAATTAATGGCAAAGGTCCGTTTATTTTTATGATAGATACGGGAGCAGAAAGTATTTTTATTTCTCAGAAATTAGCTAGTCAGTTAAAAATTTATGCGGCTGAAAGACAGCCAATCCAAGTGCAAGGTTTTTGTGGCATAGAAATGGCAGAATATGCTTCTTTAGCTAAAGTAAAAATGGGGAATTATGAGCTGAAAAATTTAGAGACAGTAATTTTGTCTTCCCCAGTATTGAAGTTATTAGAAGTTGATGGAATTTTAGGACAAAACTTTTTGAATAATTATCAACAATATTGGCGCTTTAATCAGAAAAAAACAGAAAAATTTCCGGCAGGAGGGAGTTTATTATTAATATCAAATCCGGATAATTAGTTATTGTAATACCAATTTTAAAAAAGAATGTTACGAATAATAAGTATGATTAAAAAACTTTACCAGAACTTACAAAAAATCTCTAATCATACACCATCTGTAGAGGCGATTCGTGATNAATTATCAACAATATTGGCGCTTTAATCAGAAAAAAACAGAAAAATTTCCGGCAGGAGGGAGTTTATTATTAATATCAAATCCGGATAATTAGTTATTGTAATACCAATTTTAAAAAAGAATGTTACGAATAATAAGTATGATTAAAAAACTTTACCAGAACTTACAAAAAATCTCTAATCATACACCATCTGTAGAGGCGATTCGTGATTCGCTAGATATGGTGGCTATGCGTAAGTCCTGTTTGTTTAACGTTCTCTTACTACCAAGATTGGCATGTTCTTGACGTTGTGCTTGAGTAAAAACAATAGAATTATAGCTGAAGTCAAAAGGGGCGAAATTAAAAAATATTGCAATAGCTAGGGGCGGGTTTCATCTTAAATTATTGGGGCAATAACATTCAATTAAATGAACCTGCCCCCAATAATAATATCAAATCCCTGTAGGGGTTTGGAGAACAAACCCCCTACCAAATTTAGAGTTTTTGCCTTTTTTAGAATCTCCGAACTCTAAAGTAAGCGGATTTGATATAATATCTCATTTTAGATGTTTCAGTCCACTACAAATAGCTTTGCTCCCTAACTCCTAAGCTTACACTTGAGCTAAAGAATAAGGACTGGTCAACTGCTCCAATTGTGTAATCAATAAACTGAGGAACAAACCAACATCTGTCACCACACCTATAGATTCAACAGAACCACGATCGCTCAATTTAGTCACCACTGCTGGATTAATATCCACACAAACCATCTTCACTCCAGCAGGTGTCATATTCCCTACCCCAATAGAGTGCAACATAGTTGACAACATCAAAACCATATCAGCACCTTTCAACAACTCACCGTATTCTTCCTGCGCCTTAATCAAATCCATTTGAGTATCAGGTAGAGGTCCGTCATCACGAATTGAACCTGCTAAAACAAACGGCACATTGTTCTTAACACACTCATACATCACCCCATTCGTAAGAACGCCAGTCTCAACTGCTTTAGCAATATTACCACAACGTCGAATAGTGTTAATAGTCTTCAGATGATGTCGGTGTCCGCCATGTACTGCAACTCCCTGTTTCATATCTACACCGAGGGAAGTTCCCATCAGTGATTGTTCAATATCGTGAACTGCTATCGCATTACCACCTAACAAAGCTTGTACATATCCCTGACGAATCAAACTTGCTAAATGTTCACTACCCCCAGTGTGAATCACAACCGGACCTGCTGTGACTACAACTTTACCTCCGCGATCGCGAATTTGCCGTAATTCCCAGGCTACTTGTTCAACGACTAACTCTACACGACGTTCGCTAGAAACGCCAGCAGACATAAAGCTGAATTCTTCTTTGTTTCGCTTTTCACGGGATTCTGTTTTACGGATAGTGCGAATACCTACCACATCTACTACTACCTGTTCGCCAAATTTTACATCCCTGATAACTTTACATTTGGCTTGAATATTACCATCTACCTCAGTAATAGCGATCGCTCCATCCATCCTTTGATTTTGCACTCGTATCCACTGACCTTTGACTCTAACTTCAGTGGGATAAATAGTAGTAACATAAAAATCATCAGGAGCAACACCATTTTGTTCGACTGGCTCCAATTTAGCATCCTGCACATCTTCAGTGGGAATGACTGCACCAATGTCAATAAGCTGACTCATTATTTCTTCCATGACTTCATGGGAAGGTGCAGAAACTTTTACTTCAGCAAGGGAAGTGCTTTGACGTTGTTCTCCCAGATTAAAGTTGAGAACTTTGAAACTACCACCACCTTCAACTATTAAGTCTAAAGCTTGATTAATTAAACCAGAATCAAGTAAATGTCCTTCCATCCGAACCGTGCGACTTTCGACCAGCACTTTAGCTTGATGATCGGGTATAATTGGTTCTGTAACTCGGAGGGTAAGACATTTTGCTGCTCCACCTGCTTTCAGGAACTCAGTTAAAGGTGTTTCAATAACGTTGAAACCTGCTTCGGTAAGACTTGATTTCAAGTCATCACTAACCTTGTTCATAATCATGGTTTGATTAATATTAACTGCATTGCAGGCAAAGTTTACTGCATCTCCTTCTGCCACAATAATTCGTTTTTCTGGTGGCACTCGCATTTCAATTAGACGGTTGGAGTAGGAGTCAAATGCGGGTGGATAATAGAGTAAGTAACCACCAGTTAGAGGACAGAAGCAGGTATCTAGATGGTAGAAACGCTCATCTATGAGTCGCAGGGATAGCACTTCGATGTCGAGCCATTTTGCTAGAAGTGGGTGGGAGTCGAGTTCAGAACGGAAGCCATATCCTGCCCAGAGGTAACGACCTTCTCTGTCTAGAAGAGCATCTCCTGCACCTTCAAAGGGTAGGTCTTTAGGGAGTTCGTGAACGATAAAGCCTTGGTTGAGGAACCATTCTTTGAAGTAGGGTTCTTCTCCTTGACGTTCTTTGTGGTAGAAACGACTGATAACAACGGTGTTTCCCAGAACTAGACCTGCATTAGCGGTAAATACCATGTCAGGCCAACCTTTTTGGGGTGGTACTAGGTCTACAATAGCGTGTTCTTTAATAATCTCGTGGAGTTTATGCCATTGTTCAACGGAGCGATCGCGGGAAGATTTATGGATGTTGCCCTCCATCCAAGGGTTAATTACATAGTCCACATCGTAGTGGTCGGGCGCACATAAGAGAAAGCGAATTGAATCATTCATAATTATTACCTGGCAGATGCTATATTTATACGTCTACTGACTTTATTTAAACTCCGTCCTTAACTAGCTATTAGCTTTTAGCATTTCCTCACGGAATGCTCCGCAAACAGCTAGCCTCATGGGTCGGAACTGCGTTAACAGCTTTTAGCAGCTCTGGTAAAACATCCCCGGTTTCTATAAACCTGTTGGTGCCTTTAGGGGTTTAAATCCCCGGTCTTACCTTTACTGCTGACTGCTGATTGCTGACCGCTAACCGCTTTTTAAGGGCGGGGTCTTGTAACCAATAGAAAACTCACTCCTAAAATTATTTATTCAGGAGCGGAATTTTAGCGTAAAAAGGCTAACACTTTATATTATCACGGCAGGGACACATCTAATGCTTTTTTTGAAGATATTTACGGAGCAGGGAAAAGCGTAGGTAGGGTTCAGGAAGCCCCCAAACCCTACCATAATAAGGCGCATTTTAGAGGGCTACTCCAATCCCCATTACAAAAATAACTTCTGACTTCCTTAAGCCTATGCTTCTTCTGCTGCTTGCTGTATTAACTTTCGAGCTACGGACTGAGTACCTGTATGTTGGAAGTAGTTTGTACTCTTATCCAGAAATGCAGCTACCAAGTCTAAAGCATCATCGGAAAAGTCGATAAACCCACCAATACCCTCAAAAATGCCTTCTGGTGTTAAACCAACCGAGCCGACTAAGTTCTCCATCCACCCATTAACTGCTCCGAAAGTATTAGCAATAAAGCCAAATTTGTCATCTCCAGGAATAGCATCGCTAATAGCTCCAAAAACTGCATTATCCGCAAAAGCACTTTCACCCTCTCCATCCAGGGTATCTTGTACTTTTTGCAGGAAGTCTGGACCCAAAGGCACCAAACCATCAAGAGAAACCAAAGCCGCCATTCGCATTAGAGATGGACCACTATACTCCTCAGTTAGGTTTGTGACAAATTCTCCTGGATCGAGAATGGGTAGACCATTAAGTTTACTATAAGCTATCAACTCTGCTACAATTTTCAGACATAAGTCAACAGATTGAGTTGTGTCAGCTTTGGGAGTTAAGCTACCTAAAAAACTTAAAAAGGGTATTTTTTCACTAACTATTTCGGCCATAGCTGCTGCTGCCAGGGCACCGTCTACATTATCAACTAGGTTGTAATACCACATAGCTCCCTGATATCCATTATCGGCATCATTGTATAGCTCGATCGCTTTATTGCCGATATCTAGAATTCTGTCTGCATCTGACTCGCCTGTAATTACTTCAATAGTTTGGTTAAAACCTACTACATTTTCCCACTCCCCCGGAACCACAAAATCTAGAGCATTGAGTGTTTTTACTGTAAGATTATTACTAGGTAGTTCATCTAGTAATTCATTAATTGAATCGCTCACTATTGACTCCTTTTTTTCTTAGTAGCTTATGTTTTGGCTGCTTCATTATTATTGATTGTATCTGTGTATTGTCATCAAAGTTTTTTTGACACAATTCTTAGCATTATGCAGATTATTGAATTAATTTAGACACAGCAAATTTTACCTGTTTTTTTATGAGGGAAAAAACAAATTTAAGCACGGTTACAACTATTGTTATTGATTCAACATCTCCGGAAAATAAATAAACCTCTTACTTAGAGCAGTTAAAGAAGGAAAAATTCACCATAAAAAATCATTTTTCCTGCCTTTTTTGTAAAAATATCTTACCTGTTCCCTGTTCCCTGTTCCCTGTTCCCTACTACCGTAAAAAATCTATATCTTTTTCGGAGATGTCTATTTATTAAGATAATTGATTATTAGGATAGGCAATAAAGCCAGATTGATTAATTATCAATTATCCATTGGTAAGTAGGTTTAATTAAATGTTGCAAAAATTATAGGGGGCGGGTTTAACTGAAAGACTCTACATAAAAGGAATGTAGTCTATTAAACCCGCCCTAAGCTTGTTACTTTTATTTATGTTCACCTACTTAGAAAAGTATGGTTTTTATTAACGCTTAAATACTTTTAATATGAGAAATTAAAAATGCTAGGAATTTCGCGGTAGAGGTATAAGTCTGGGTCATCCGCGATCATCCCTGGCAATATTTATTCGATCAAATTTAACAATGTCTCAAATAATGAGCATATACATAACCATAACAAGGATATGAAATTTTTGCCCAACCATGATGGTAGCCAATAACACGGACACGAGCACCAGGATATAATGCATTTATCACCCGACCCCAAGGATATGTTCTCACACGCAAATTTTTGTAACGAGTTACTACTCGACGACATCTGCCATAAGACCGACCATAAGACCTGCGATGATAGTGGTGAGCAAGTTTATCTTCACCTTGAGTTTCAGTGGGAAGTGTAGTTACTGACTCATCAACAATGGGAGTCTTTTGAGATGATACTGCTGCTATAGAAGTAAGACCAATACCAGAAACAGCAGCAATAGATAATAAGGTACTCATTGCTACAGATTTTGTCCAAGTCATCATCTGTTTCATTTTCTATTCCTCAATTATGATTTTATAACCCCTGATATCTTAAATTTATCCTCTCAGAAAAGATTGCCTAGGACAAGACATTTAATATTAATTTAATATTAATTTTATTAGACCTCTGGTGGAAAAGAGGGAGTAGGGAGTAGGGAGTAGGGAGTAGGGGGAAACAATTGATTATTTCTGTAGGATAATTGATTTGATGTTTAATTATCGGAGATGTCTATTTAATCAAATATTGTTATCTGTCCATTGAGCAAACTATTTTATTTTGAGCCTATTCTCTATGTTTTGTTTTCCTATTTTAGTCATGGTTGAACCAAAGAAATAATTTAGCAATGAACCACTATGTTATGTATAGTAGTTCTCCTAAGCTAATACGCATTTAAAATGCGTATTAGCAAGTCAAAAGTCATGCATTCAAAAGTCAAAATTAATAAGGGTTTTTTTCTTAACTAGGCATACAACACATAAGTGGTTTAAATGCCTAACAGCTTATTAATCAGGTACAGTATTTTTTTCTCTCCGCTATTCTATTCTCAGATTCAGTGTTCCTTAAAATTGGAAACTTTTGTATCTCAGCCAGTTTGAGAAACGTGACATCAAAATCAAGCACAGATATAGCTCTAAAATTGCCATGAAAATATTGACATTAAACTTATATTATGATAAGCACATAAAAGAGTAATTATTACTCATCAGTCTATTTTTATTCCCTAGTAAAAAATTTTTATGTCATCTAATCAAAAAATTTACGAAGGCAAAGCTAAAATTCTCTATACTACTGACGACCCAGAAATATTTCTGACTTATTTTAAGGATGATGCTACAGCCTTTAATGCTCAAAAAAAAGGCACAATAACAGGGAAAGGTAAGATTAACTGTACTATTTCCAGTCATATATTTAAGCTACTGGAAGCTAATAGTATACCTACTCATTTGATTGACTGTCCAGCACCAGATCAAATGCGAGTTAAAAGGGTGACAATTTTACCTATAGAAGTGATTGTGAGAAATATTGCTGCTGGTAGTCTTTGCCGACAAACTGGATTAACAGAAGGAACTATCTTGAAATTTCCCTTAGTAGAATATTGTTATAAAAATGATAGCTTGCAAGACCCACTTCTAACACGCGATCGCCTCTTACTATTAGAACTAGCTACCCCAGAACAATTAGAACAAATACGGACTTTTGCCCTGAAAATTAATGACTTGCTGATAAATTTCTTTAACCAATGCCAAATTACTCTTGTGGACTTCAAAATCGAATTTGGCCTAGATAAACATGAAAATTTGATTTTGGCAGATGAAATAAGTCCAGATAGCTGCCGACTTTGGGACCAATCTCAAACAGACCCAAACCAGCGAGTTATGGACAAAGACCGATTCCGTCGGGATCTTGGTAACGTAGAAACCGCCTATCAACAAGTTCTTGAAAGGATTTTAGCTCAGAAAGTTTGAGATAACCCTCAATAGTGTACAATTTTACGGTTTGTATGAAAATTTCACTGGTGTGTGGATTGTACGGGATAGTAATTATATGCGCTTGTCTCCGTTTTTAGTGGCCATCTTTGCTGCTTCAACAAGTTTTGGAATCTCAAAGTCTGCTAATGCTCAAATATCAGAAACTGATATAGATACTAATTTTATTTCTCTATCAATTAATTCAAAAACACAATTTGCTCAACTTTCTTCTGCCAAATCTTTTTTAGAGTTAGGGTCTAGTTTGTCTTCACAACAATTATTTGGTAGTAGCAATAATTTGTTGAGTAAATCTTGGTCGGAAGCAGAAGTAAAATTAGGATTTTCTGGTTTATTAAAGGTTAAAGAAGTTACAAAATTATCTTCTGTTTCTGATAAAGAATTTACTGATTTTTTAGCTTTAGATGTTTTGGAAAAAACAGAAATTCCTCAAATAACCCTAATTAATAAATCAACAGAAACTAAATCAGAACTCTTAGTCAATAAACAGTTTATTGCCAGTATTCTCACTACAGAAATATCTGATTATCAGAGTGA
>NZ_LGSU01001485.1 GCF_002260545.1 Hydrocoleum sp. CS-953
ATGGTATTTGCCTCAGTCCTGATAAATTAATTAAAGTTCCAGAATGCTCAAGTCTCCTTAATTTTGAGACTTAAAGACTAGGAGACAGACATTCGACTACATTTTGATACGGTTTTCTTAATTCGATAATTCGGGTCTAACCAACAAAGGGGTAAGTTTTCCCCTGAAGGAAACATTAAATCAGCTTTTGGATAAATTGTTGGATCTTGCATTTCTTCACCCGAATGAGACTGACCCATCACTTCACCTAAACAGGGATCATAAACATCTTCAATTCGGATCACTTCGATTAAATCATCAGTCTGTTTATGTTTTAAAAACATACTTTTACCTCCCTATGCCTAATTTTTGGCTGGAATTGGATTGTAATCTTATGAAAGTTGAAGAGTAGACCTTTCCACAATCTTTACATTTTTTCAAAAAAGTTTTATCTTATTAAAAGTAAAATCCACAGCACAAAAAATTGTATCAAAGACTACCCTATTTAATTAATATTGTGTCATAAATAATCTCTGGAAAAGCTTAAATCAATCTTAAGAA
The DNA here is from genome assembly GCF_002260545.1 of Hydrocoleum sp. CS-953. Lineage (GTDB taxonomy): Bacteria > Cyanobacteriota > Cyanobacteriia > Cyanobacteriales > Microcoleaceae > Trichodesmium. The sequence continues at coordinate 541 of NZ_LGSU01001485.1, forward strand.
ATTCCAGAGACTTTTTAGATGTGATAAATATGTCACTTCTACATTACCTCTAAGTGGTGTTTAATAATTAATAATTAACAATTAATAATTAATTATTACCTCTTCTTATAAAGAAGAGGATTGGCTAAAAAGAATTTTTTTTCTTCTCTGCCATCCCATCCTAATTTACCGAGCATTCCGTTAGGAAATCGCCCCTAATATAATATGGTAGTTGTGCATTAGTCCCGTTTAAGATAGAAAAAAAACTATCACATTTACCAATGGATAATTGATAATTTAGATAGAGTTTTAATTATCCATTATTAATTATCCATTATCAATTAACTCAAGAGCGATCGGTTAAGATTTCATAACCAGTATCTGTAACCAATACTGTATGCTCAAACTGAGCAGAAAGAGAATTATCAATAGTAACAGCAGTCCACCTATCAGCCAAAATCTTGGTAAACCTCGAACCAGCATTAACAATAGGTTCAATAGCTAAAGTCATACCCGCTCGGAGCTTAACATTAGGCAAATTCTTAGTCCGAAAATTAAATACCGCAGGTTCTTCATGTAAATTTCTCCCCACACCATGACCAGTAAATTCTTCAACCACGCAAAAATTATTTGCTTCTATATGATATTGAATAGCTCCTGCAATATCTAGTAGATAAGCACCAGCTTTTACTTGTTCAATACCCTTATACATTGCTTCCTCTGCAACGCGAATTAATTTAGCAGCTTCTGGAGCAACTTCAACTACCCCAATAGTAATACAAGAGTCACCATGAAATTCTTGATAATAAGCACCTGTATCTACTTTTAAAACATCACCGACTCGAATAACTTTTTTCTTATTAGGAATACCATGTACAACTTCGTTATTTATACAAGCACAAATAGAAGCCGGAAAACCATGATAACCTTTAAAACTTGGTATTGCTCCCATTTCCCGAATGCGTTTTTCAGCATAAGCATCTAGGTCAGCAGTAGTCATTCCTGGTTTAACAATTTGAGAAATTTCTTTAAGTACCGTTGCTACAATTTTACATGATTGTCGCATTATTTCTATTTCTCGTTCAGATTTAATTTCTATGCCACGACGTTGTTTTTTCTTAACTGGACGTGGTTTTGGTTTTGCTGGAGCTGTAAGTAGATTACTAAAAATTTTCATTTTTTTTGGTACAAGTTGTTAAATATTATGGTGTCTGAAAATTGAGGTATTTAGGAAAGTTTTCTACTTTGAATTAATTAAATTAATTGGTAGATTTTTAATATCATATATTGACGAAGCAATAAGGTCAAGAGCCTTTCCTTTTAAAGGGTATGAAAAAAAATTGATTCAGTATTTGAAATTGCTATAACTGATAATTTATTCTGGTTCTGGCTCGGTTATATTAGCTTTTGAGTCTGTATTTTGCTTAGGTTTATTTTTACTAAATACACCACTCATAACGATACCTGTTATTAACATCCAGATTAAACCGATACCATTTAATAACACATAAAAAGGTTTAATTTCGTCGCCAAGATATCCAGCTTCGTGAATTACTAATAAAATATGTGCTTGCTCTTTGGATAACCCAAACCAATTTCTACTCAGTCGGAAAGCTACTCCTGTAATTACAGTCACAAATAGTGGTAAGAAAACTATTGGCGCGACTATTCTATGCAGTTGACGAAATTTTTGTTTAATCATCTCTATTAAATTAAGTATCTATATTTTTAATTAGGCATTAGTTTACCAAATAATTAATAATTAAATCATTCAGGTTATACCAATTCCCATGCATTAAAGCTATACTTGAGTGACACTTCAGTTATCAAGTAATTAACACAAATAAAATAAATTATTCCCTAATTATTATCCAGTTAATGTTCATTATTCTTCTGTGTACGGACGCCCTTATGCAACGTCCCTCCTCCACCCAATCAAATATAGCAAGATTTTTGAGAAATTGTATTAAACGCCTCCCCTTTCAAGGAAAAAAAAGAAATACTATTTCCTTGTATTCAATCATCTCAGTTTTAATCAGAGGTAATTATTCATTCATTAATGGATAATGAATATCATTCTAGCTATCGGTTAACATATACCTATTAATTTAACTTCCTAATAAATTCTAGAGGTAAACCATCACTGTCTGCAATAAACGCAACTTCATAAACATTATTTCCAATCATTTGTTGAGTAGGTTCTAACAGAATTTTTAATGGTTGAAACATTTCAGGTTGCTCTATGATTGCTGAATCAAATTGTTGTTTTAAAGAATTTAACCAACTAGGTAAATCTGCAACATTTTCAGTCAAATCAAATGATAAATGATAATATCCAACATAATTTTCATCCCCAAAAGCATCAGGAGCAGGCTTAGGTTTAGGAATTTCAATTAGTTCAACTCTACCATTTAATCCTTCCATCCAACAGGCTAAAGTATAGCCTGTAGTAAAACGTTCACAAACTATAAAACCTAATTTTTCATAGAAAGCGATCGCTCGATGAATATTAGCAGTCCGAATCGAAACATGGTGCATTTATTCTAATATTTTCAACTTTACTTTCAAGATTAATTCTCTACCTTTAAGGTTTAAAATTCATTAACTAATAATAGATAATTATTTCTGACTTTAGTATCAAGTTCCTTGGATAGGATTTTAATTATCAATTATGAGGAAAGGCTTTAAACCTTTGGAGATTAATTATCAATTATCCATTATCAATTATCCATTATTAAAGTTACTCAAACAATCGAAAATAGGGATACCTAATAGGTACTCCTTCCTCTTTGTCCAATTGAAAATTAATTACTTCCCAGCAAGGTTCATCCTTTGGGTGAGGACTAAATTCTACAGGTAAACCATAAAGTTTTCCTGAAGAGCCAGAATTACTACGCCAAGAGCTACTACGTTCCAAACAAGCACTAATTAACTCTCGATATCTTTGAGCAATAATTACACGAGTTGCCCGATACCCTTGAGTATAAAGTCGGTCTAGAGCTTCATGGATTTCAAACCTAATACCATCGGGATGAGTATGTTGTCTATACCACTCGTCCTTCCAGAAACGCCAGTGACGGCCAGAGTGAAGATGAAACAATTCACCAGTATTTGGGTCAGCTTCAAAGGCCCCATGACGAGGACATAAATAAGTATCTGTTAGGGTGAGAGCTGGTATGGTCTGACGACAGTGAGGACACTGAATCTCTGGACCAAAGATGGGATAATGGAGAGTGGGGTCAATAGAAAATTGGGTCATTTCAGTTATCAGTTATCAGTTATCAGTTATAGCAGTCACCAAGGCAGTTAAGACATTCTCACGCCTCTCATATATAGTCACACTAAGAATGTAGGGGCGAATAGCCACTCGCGCCTACTGCTATAACTTAAATTATGAAGTAGGGAATTGATGATGATAAAATTACTTCTAGGCAAACATCAATAAATATTAACGAAGTAATGTCAAATCAGCCCTGTTTTTGGTCTCCTCCAGATTTATCGAAAGCTGCTTTTGTGGCAGATAACGCTACAGTTATGGGAATAGTAGAAATAGGCACAGGAGCTAGTATTTGGTATGGAACTGTAGTCCGGGGGGATGTGGAAAAAATTATTATTGGAGACCATACTAATGTCCAGGATGGGGCAGTGCTACATGGAGACCCTGGGTTGGAAACTGTTTTAGAGGATTATGTAACGGTTGGACATCAAGCTGTGATTCACTCGGCTTATATAGAAAGAGGTTGTTTAATTGGTATTGGGGCTGTAATTTTGAATGGTGTACGAGTAGGGGCGGGTAGTATGATTGGAGCTGGCTCTATTGTTACTAAGGATGTAGCGCCTTCCTCTCTGGTGGTGGGGGTACCTGCAAAAAAAGTTAGGGAGCTTTCGGAAGAAGAGGTTGCTGATTTAGTTGAACACGCCGAACGTTATGAAAAGTTAGCTTTGGTTCATGCTGGCAAAGGAACTGATATTGGGTTTATTCAATAATTAATAATTAACAATTAATAATTAATAATTACCTCTTCTTATAAATGAAGAGGATTGGCTAAAAGGAATTTTTTTTCTTCTTTCTCCATGAATGGAAAGGCTTGATACCTTAATTTTTGGGAAAGTAAAGTCAAAAGTCGGAATTCAAAAGTCAAAAGTTATATGAGAAAGCTTAACATAAAATTAAAATTACGATACAATTAGAAGATAAAGAAAATATATAACATCTATTAGGAGGAGAATAAATGGATTTTGACTTTCGCTTGTTAATCGTTCTATTACCTATACTTGCTGCTGCTGGTTGGGCTGTATTTAATATTGGTGTTGTAGCTCTCCAACAACTGCAAAAGTTCTTAAACAAAGAAGCCTAAAACAAGTATTACCTTTCTATTTAAGTGCCGACTGTTATCTAACTGGAAGAAACAGTCGGCATTTTATTGCTAAGTAAGCATTCAGTTTTTAGCTGTCAGCTCTCACCAAATAATGAATAATTCTTTCTAAGGTTAAAGGAGCATACTTTGGCAGTAATTTTTAATTCTTTCTCAATTTCTCAATTGCTTTTACCCATGGATAATTGATAATTGATAATTGATAATTGATAATTAATCAATTCGGTTTAAAGTCTCTCTTTTTAAGGAGAAAAAGTGGTCGTTTTGCTGGCGCATAACTCCGTTAACAATGTCTCGCCGACATGAAAAGCATTCCGCAGCAAATGGTTACTTTGCCAGATTCTCTGTTGAGAGAAAGAAACATTTTTATTATGGCTAATTAATCAGACTTGATATTAAAAGGCTATGGAGAATAACCTAGTTAATTTTATTTTAATTTAGGAGTATATTTATGACAGTAGAAGCTGCGGTAACTGAAACAGTTATTGAGCAAAACTTAGAACAATTTCTCTTAGTTCTTTCTGTTTCTTTAAGTGTCGCTACTCTCTCGCGGGTTTTTAGTTGGTTCCGCCGAATTCCTTTTACATTATTATTAGTAATTGTGGGATTAGTTCTGGCATTTATTGATATAAGATTAGTTAGTTTATCTCCTGAATTAATCCTGGAAATTTTCCTACCTCCTCTATTATTTGAAGCTGCTTGGAATTTAAACTGGCGAGACTTAAAACGAGACTTAGTTCCGGTAGGATTTTTTGCAATTTTCGGTGTAATTATCTCGGTGGTTGGTATTGCTTATGGTTTAAATTTTTTTACTGGCATTCCTTTAGCGATCGCCTTTTTAGTCGGAGCTAGTTTATCAGCAACAGATCCTATTTCTGTTGTTGCTTTATTAAAAGAATTAGGAGCAAGTAAACGGTTACGGACTCTGATGGAAGGAGAAAGTTTATTTAATGATGGGGTGGCAGTTGTTGCTTTTACATTATTAGTAGGAATTCCATTAGGAACAGTCGATAAATTTTCAATTTCAGAGTCTCTATTAAGTTTCTTTAGTTTTGTTGGTATTGGTATTGGAGTCGGTTGTTTAGTTGGTTTTGGCATTTCTTATCTTACCCAACGTTTTGATCTACCTTTAGTCGAACAGTCACTAACTCTTGTTTCTGCTTATGGAACTTATATAATTACGGAAAAATTTGGAGGTTCGGGAGTTATTGGGGTTGTCACTGTTGGTTTAATTTTGGGTAACTTTGGTTCCCGCATTGGGATGAACCCACGCACTCGGTTAATAGTTAGTGAATTTTGGGAGTTTGTGGCGTTTTTTGTTAATTCTATAGTGTTTTTGTTAATAGGAGACCAAATTCAATATACAATTTTGGCAGATAATATAGTATTGATATTAGTTGCTATTGGAGCAGTGGTTATTGCACGAGCAATTTCTGTTTATGGTTTAAGTGCTTTGAGTAATTTGGTAGCTAATTCAAATATTGATTTGAAAGAACAGACTTTGCTTTGGTGGGGTGGTTTACGAGGTTCAGTTTCTATTGCTTTGGTTTTGAGTGTACCTGTGGTTTTGCCAGGACGTGATGAAATTACGGCGGTTGTATTTGGGGTGGTATTGTTTACATTGTTGGTTCAAGGTTTAACCACTCAGTCAATGTTGGAAATATTAGGTTTAATTGGCGATCAACCTTTACGTCAGGAATATATGGAGGCGATCGCTCGTCGTGTGGCTTTAAACCGGGTACTTAATTATGTGTCTGAGTTGGTAAGGCGACAGGAAATTGATCCAGAGTATTATCGTTCTCAGGCAGAAATTTTGCAACGGGAGTTAAAGCAGTTGCAGGAAAAAATAGATGGGATGCAGGCGGAACATTCTCAGTTAGTGACGTTGGATATGGAGTTATTGCGGGAAGAGTTGGTAGATATTGAAGCGGAAACTTATGCTGAGTTTATTCGAGCGGGTAAGTTGAATCATAATGTGTCGCCACTTTTGGCAGAAGTGTTGGAAAAGTAAGTAGTACCGCGTCTAGACTAAAATTGTGGGAAGGAGGAGTCAGGAGTCAGGAGTCAGTAGGAAAGAAAGAAGAATAATAAAGAGTAGTAGAAGGAGAAAGTTTTTTGTTCCCCCTCTTATCCGAATGGGATATCATACCTTTATTCACCAACGCCGAAAAACCTAACCCCCTAACCCCCTTCCCTAGGAGGGAAGGGGTAGTTTTCCCACCTCTCATTGCAGGAGAGGGTTTGGGGGAGAGGTTTTCATTGACTCGCTCTTTACGCACATTTTCAAGCTAGACGTGCAAGTCCCATTAGGCTAATTAACTGGAGAGTACAAAGTTCTTCTAAAAAACGATTTACTTGTCTAACTGAAAGTATTATTNTTGCAGGAGAGGGTTTGGGGGAGAGGTTTTCATTGACTCGCTCTTTACGCACATTTTCAAGCTAGACGTGCAAGTCCCATTAGGCTAATTAACTGGAGAGTACAAAGTTCTTCTAAAAAACGATTTACTTGTCTAACTGAAAGTATTATTGGTAAAGACTTAGAGCATATATAATAGTGAATACAGGTTTCTAACTTTGGAACCGCTGATAGCCATTGCTAGCAATAGCTATTCTAGGAACTTTGCACTGTCTAGTAGCCTAATAAATAGTTGACTAAATCTAAGCTTGTAGAAAAAAGTTGACAGTAGCTATTTCGCCATTATTGATGTTCTATTTACTATTGTCCAATAGTTAAGGCAGAACTTTAAAATATCAAATCCTTTACAGGTAATAGTTTCAGCCTTTTTCTTTCAAACATCGATGTTTTATTTATCTATTGGACAATAGTTACAGCAGTTTCAGCGCATTATTGTTGTAGATATGCAGAGCAAGTGGGGCAGGTATATACTTTCATGCAACAAACCCCTGTAAATATATGTTTTTGCGGATAACTTAATTATGACACTATCNAACTTTAAAATATCAAATCCTTTACAGGTAATAGTTTCAGCCTTTTTCTTTCAAACATCGATGTTTTATTTATCTATTGGACAATAGTTACAGCAGTTTCAGCGCATTATTGTTGTAGATATGCAGAGCAAGTGGGGCAGGTATATACTTTCATGCAACAAACCCCTGTAAATATATGTTTTTGCGGATAACTTAATTATGACACTATCCTCTAGTCTTATTAATTCCTTAGAGACTTTTCTCCAACAACCTAACATAGAAACTTCTCCTGCTTGGGAATTCATTCACGGACAAGCAAAACAAAAAGCCATGCCAACTCTGTTTCACTCCCGCCCCCAGCGCAACCTTGTCAACGCTATCAACAATAAAACCCAAGCATACGAAGCTATTCAAGAACTCCGATGTATTATTCCCCCCTTATTTGTCGTACCAGACATTGTAGTTGTTAAAAGCGATCGCCTCCTGGATGAAGATGGCCCACTGCAAGGTTCGCCAGATTGGTTAATAGAAATTCGTTCCCCAGATCAAAGCACATTAGACTTACAGAACAAAATTCTGCATTGTTTGAGCAACGGAACTCAGCTTGCTTGGTTAATTGACATTCAGCGACAGCGAGTCTGGGTATGGGAGAATCAGGAATTACCACTGGTATTAGCTGGAGCTGAGATACTTCCTACTCTTGATGGTATTTCAGATTTTACAGTAGAAGAGATAATAGCAATGACTCTAAAGCGATCGATGCGCTCATAAATTCTGCTACATATTAGAGCGATGAGTAGTAACCGAACGGTGACTAAAAACAATAAACGACAAAATCAGGACTTACGCAAACAAACCAAGAAACCGGGTTTATTGCTTGATTATTTCTCAAACAACAAAGCTTCGTTGNGGTATTTCAGATTTTACAGTAGAAGAGATAATAGCAATGACTCTAAAGCGATCGATGCGCTCATAAATTCTGCTACATATTAGAGCGATGAGTAGTAACCGAACGGTGACTAAAAACAATAAACGACAAAATCAGGACTTACGCAAACAAACCAAGAAACCGGGTTTATTGCTTGATTATTTCTCAAACAACAAAGCTTCGTTGAAAAACCCGGTTTATCCGTAAGTCCTAAAAATAATAAGTGATGAAATTTCTATGAAAACAGAATCATTTTCCGACTTGAAAAAACTTTCTCCCCAATTACCAGAAAAAATACCTTACCTAAAAATGTTGGTATTATTTGGCTCTCGCGCTAGAGGAGATACTCATGCCAAAAGTGACTGGGATTTTGCTGCACTATATGATGAAGAAATTCGCAAAAAAATGATGGGAGATAATGCTTTTGCTTGGTTTGAAGTTCCGCAAAAGTTAGGAGATTTTTTTAACCTTAATAGCGATAATATAGATGTCGTAGAATTGAGAAACTATTCATCAACAATTTCTCATTTTGTTGCCCGTGATGGAAAATTATTATATGAAGATAAACCAGGACTTTTTAAGGATTTTCGGAAACAAGCTTTAAAAAGCGATTTAGAACTTCAAGAAATTCGTAAAGCACTACGAGCAAAAGTTGAAGCAAATTTGCAAAGGTGGGGAGTATGACAGAAATTGAACCAATTAGGATTTTTACTAAACTTGATTTGATGACAAGTCATTTGGAAAGACTCAAGCGGTTTTAATCAATACCTTTGACAGAATATTTAGATGATTTTGATAAACAATTAGTAGTAGAAAGATTGTTGCAGCTAATTTTTCAAGGGGCAATCGACATTAATAGATATTTACTGAAAGAATTAGGAGTAGACCAAGCAAGATATACTAATTTTGAGATTTTTATCGAGATGGGAAAATGTGGGATTATTTCTCCATAATTATCAAGCAGCTTGGCAAAGTCAGGTAGCTTAAGAAATAGATTAGTTCATATTTACGACGAAATAGACCCAGTAGTAGTGCATGGAGCAATTGATATGACATTACAGTATTATCCAATTTATCAAAGGAAAATTACAAATTATATAGATTCACTAGAGGTAGATAATGCCTAGAAAAAAGAAAAAATCTGATGATGACTTTGAACAACTATCCTTATTCGATATGACAGAAAATCAGGAAAATATTAATCCTGAAGCTATTGATGATTCTGATGATGATTGGTTAGAAGATGAAGAGTTAGGTCTGAGTTTTGAACAGACTAATCGCGACATCGAAGCTACTCACAAAGAATTACTAACACTCCAACTTTTACGAGAGGTAATAATTAGTGAAAATAAAGATGATTTAGTAATCAGAGAATTTGCCGAATATGTATTACCTAATCTGCTCAAATTTGCCATTGGCGTTACTGCGAAAGGAGGGAAATTTTTTGATAGAATCGACTCTCGACGAGAAGCGGAAGGCAAAGCAAAAGTTAAACGCAACAATGCTGCCGATCAATCTTTAAATACTCACATATTAAATGGATTATTTCCGGCAAATTTAATTGCTAAAAGATTGGAAGAATTAGATACGACGGTTAAACGAGAAATGGCGCGGGATAAAGAAATTAAACGCCGGATTTTAATCGCTGGTTTTCTTCTCCACGACTTTGAGAAATTTAAGTATAATTTATTGCCAGGAATGCCACAAAAATATGTAGATATAGACAAAAATCCTGACCAAGATATTCGTAAACTTTCTATCGCAGAACACAAAGAAATTTTTCGGGTAATAGTGCCATTGTTGGGTTTAGATAAATTGATTAATCCCGAAAAACCAGATGGGTGGATTGAATATTTAGAAGATTTATTATTTATTGCCTACAATACTCAAAAACGTAACGATACTAATTTGAATTTATCTGAAAGTGGCTTAAATCCAAAACTGCGCGATCGCTCTCTTATATGTCTATCAAATCTAACTCTTTTAGCGGACTTATTATCATCTATTATTAAGCATCCCCAAGATGCAGAAAATTCTAGCCTCCATAATATTATTCATCAACTTAGTGATGGAAAGTTAGAACTTTCTTATCACAGCATCGCCGAAAATAGGGGCGTACTAACCAATATAGTTAATAACGCGGTAATGGCAGCCTATAAAAATCTTAATACTGAGGAAGAAATCTATTATCAGCCATTACTTTATTTACCCACGGGAGTTATTTACCTAATACAAAAAAATTCTCCACCTATTTCAGAAGAAGATTTACCGGAACTGGTTGTTAGTAAAATCAAAGAACTTTGCGCCAAGCAACTCCGACTCCGACAAACTGGATTTGGCAGAGATGGTAAAGGCATGAAATATGCTGAATATTACGACCTATTTTTTGACACGGTTGGTTTAATGGAAGTTGCCCTCGAAGCAACTTTAATAATTTTACATTCTGGCAAAAAATCTGTAGCTAAAAGTCGCAGCGATAATTTAGTAAAATTTCAGCAACAGCAAGTTTTATCCGCAGATTATAATTTTCGGTTTGACGACGATCTGAGAATTGACCATATTGCCGAATTTGGAGATGTGCTAACTCGGAATATTTGGGGAGAAGTTGTTAATAATATAGATAAGGCAAGGAAGCAAAATAAAGATTTACCAGAATTACCAGCTAACCTAGAAACAAAAAACTTAGTACATATAATTGCCGAATACTGGGAATTATCGGCATACATTCCCCAAATTCGGGAAATCCAAAAAATCAACGAAAGTCTCAAAGCGCANAATTTGGAGATGTGCTAACTCGGAATATTTGGGGAGAAGTTGTTAATAATATAGATAAGGCAAGGAAGCAAAATAAAGATTTACCAGAATTACCAGCTAACCTAGAAACAAAAAACTTAGTACATATAATTGCCGAATACTGGGAATTATCGGCATACATTCCCCAAATTCGGGAAATCCAAAAAATCAACGAAAGTCTCAAAGCGCAAAAATTGAAAGGCAATACTGGAGGAGTACCTTACGACTGGTATTTTTTAGCAGCTAAATATTTAGAAAGTAATCCTGGAATTGAGGATGTAAAAGAAATTTGTCAGAAAACTATTTCTCATATTTCCCAACTCATTAAACCCATACTAGAACAATATAAATTTGCCGATGGTTGGGATGACTTACGAGAATGGGTGAAGCAAGTCGTCATGTTACCTGGAAAAACAGAAATAACCAAAACATCAGCAGAAGTATTTTTGGATGAATTGTCAAATTATCAGTTAGCAAAGAAACCGGGAAGAGGGCGAAAATTAATCTGTTCAATTTCCCATTCTCCCTACTCAGTTACCGAACAAATGGAATCTGCCGTTTTGTTCACCCCCCAGGTTTATACAAACAAACAAATGTTAGGAGGTTCAAATGCTAAACGGAACATTTCTAGCATTGCCGGAATAGAAATGATGTTGCGTCAAATATTGATGAATCAAACTCAAGCGACGGGGAAAAAATTCGAGGATAGCAAGTATCGATATCTATATTTTTACCCTACCTATTACTGCACCCCCGAAACAAATAAATTTCTCCAAAAAGCTTATAACGACATTGCCCAAACTAGGTTTGATACTAGCATCAGAAATCATTTTATCGACCGAGATTTTCAGGCAAACTTTACTAGAGAAAAATATCAAAGTGTTGATACTTTCCTAATANCCGAAACAAATAAATTTCTCCAAAAAGCTTATAACGACATTGCCCAAACTAGGTTTGATACTAGCATCAGAAATCATTTTATCGACCGAGATTTTCAGGCAAACTTTACTAGAGAAAAATATCAAAGTGTTGATACTTTCCTAATAGATGAAAATCTTGAACCGGAAAAAGACCGCACCTTTAAACTTTCTTACCCAGAAGACCAACCTTTGACATTTTATTTCATGGCAATGCCACCCGGTAAAGGTGACACCGATACCGAGTCTTGGGTAATGCCAAGTTGGTTAGCATTTGCCTTTCCGATAATATTGGATGTCAAAACCGTCGTGTCTGAGTCACCTATCCCACCTTTTAATGATGGGAGTGAATTTGAGGAGACCGTATTGCTGGATACCGCACCCCAGGCGTTTCGATCGTTGGTTAGAGGCGATCGCTTCCGACTGGACTATATTTTGGAAGGTTGGCAGGAAAATGGGAAGGAATATCCTGCTCCCCTAAATGTTTTGACTGCTGCTTATGCCATCCATTTAGATGTAAATGCCAAAGTTGGAAAAGGTGGTTACGATGCCAACTGGGGAAAATTAACCGAACTTGCCAAAGATTTTGAAACCAGTCCGCTTTATGTTTTTTCCTACTTAAATAAATGGGTAAGAAATCAAAAAGTGGAAACTGTCAGGATTGAAAAAATTAAGCTTTATGCTTATTATTTTTATCCTTGTTTTGACCCAAAGGTTAGATATAACCAAGAAGAGGATAAATTAGAAATTATGGGAAAAGAATCAAGCTTGAATCATCCACAAAAGCTGACCGAATTATATCGGGAATTTTATCGCGCAAATAAAAAGTATAATCCCACGACTAATTCTGTTTTGAAACCTATTGATATTGCTAAAGATGTGATTCTTAATAACGACCCAAGTTTTCAGAATGAAACTTTAGTTAATAATGTAGCTGCAAAGGTTTATAAATTAATGGATAAGATTCATGCTTCTACTGCCGAAGGTCGTTGGGTATTGAGTAATAGGGAGGAAGAAAGAAAGGCAGTTTGGAAATTTGCCAATTATTTTGTAAAGGATGTTTTTTATGAAACTTTTGGAGGAGATCGTGCCCGTCTTGCCGGAAGACAAATTAATCTAATTCGTGATACTTGCGAGTTTCTTTATCGTCTGGAAAATGACAAAGAAAATCGAGAAATACCAAAGTAAGTAAATGATAAATTTGCCCCTAACCTTAGATATAACCAAGAAAAGGAGAAATTAGAAATTATGACAGAAGAATCAAATTTGAATCCTCCTCAAAAACTGACAGAATTATATCGGGAATTTTATCGGGCAAATAAAAAATATAATCCCAAGACTAATGCTGTGTTGAAACCTATAGATGTTGCCTCAAAAACTATTTTAGAAGCTGACCGTAGTTTTGCAGGGGAAAATTTAATTAATGTTGTAGCTGCCGAAGTTTCTAAATTAATGGATCGGGTTCATGCTTCTACTGCCGAAGATCGTTGGATATTCAAAAAAAGGGAGGAAGAAAGAGAGGCAATTTTGAAATTTGCCAGTTATTTTGTCAAAGACGTTTTTTATGAAACTTTTGCAGGCGATCGTGCCTGTATAGAAGGTCAGAAAATGAATTTAATTAAGGATACTTGTGAGTTGATCTATCGTTTGGAATATACTTATTATTTTTGTCCTTGTTTTGACCCTAATGTTAAATGTTAAATACAAGCAACAAAAGGAGAAATTAGAAATTATGACAGAAGAATCAAGTTTGAATCATCCACAAAAACTGACAGAATTATATCGAAAATTCTATCGTGCAAATAAAAAGTATAATCCCAAGACTAATGCTGTGTTGAAACCTATTGATATTGCCTCGAAAACTATTTTAGAAGCTGACCCCAGTTTTGCAGGTGAAACTTTAGTATATGTAGTAGCTGCTGAAGTTTCTAAATTAATGGATCGGGTTCATGCTTCTACTGCCGAAGGTCGTTGGATATTCAAAAAAAGGGAGGAAGAAAGAGAGGCAATTTTGAAATTTGCTGAATATTTTGTACAGGATGTTTTTTATGAAACTTTTGCAGGCGATCGTGCCCGTCTTGCCGGAAGACAAATTAATTTAATTCGCGATACCTGCGAGTTTCTTTATCGTCTGGAAAATGACAAAGACAATAAAGAAAATCCTAACCAAGTAGATGATGAAAGTGAGTAATTTTTATTGTTTGGTTTTGCACCTAAACCCGACCTATTATAATTGTCATTTGGAGAGATAAATATTCATAATTAATCTATCAAATTCAGTGAAAATGTAGGTTGGGTTGAGGTATAGAAACCCAACATAATCTTTCCCAACTAATAAAAAAACTGTAGGGGTTTGGTCTTCAAACCAAAGCGTAAATGGGATTTATAAACCAAACCCCTACGATAAAATTTTCAAACCTATTTAGGATTGCTATAAGCAATTTATCAACTCAAAAGGAGGAAATTAATCATGGAAACTGTGAAGTTAACAACTCGCGTAGATAGGGAGGGAAATTTGACAATACAACTTCCCAAAGATTTAGCAGATAGAGAATTAGAAATAATTTTAGTTGATCAACAGAATAAATTAGAAAAGTCTGCTAAAATCCCTGAAGAATTAGGTTGGCTTCCAGGTTTTTTTGAAAAAACTGCTGGTTGTTTAGCTAATGAAAATTTAGTCAGATATCCACAAGGTGAATATGAAAATAGGGAACCAATTGAAAAAGAGTCATTGCCTTAGGGTAGCTTTGCGATAGAAAGGAGGAAATAATAACATTTAATTTCTCAAATTCAGTATTAATACCCCCGAAGCAATCTCATCAATTTCCAATTTTTTCATTCCTAATAAACTTTCAATAGGAGACAAAAAAAATGAATTTCCTCAAATCTTTTGACTCGAAATTTTTCCTTTCTTCGACCCAAACTACTATAACTACAATAAATCTTTGAATGTTGGGTTTCGGTTCCTCAACCCAACCTACAATAACTGTCATTCGGAGGGAAAAATCTTAGCAGTCAACCTCTAAAATTCAGTATTAATACCCCGAAGTAATCTCATCAATTTCCAAAATTTCCAATTTTTTCATTGAATAATTGTCATTGCGATGGGAAATATTAACAGTTAATCTCTCAAATTCACTATTAATACCCCGAAGCAATCTCATCAATTTCCAATTTTTTTCATCCCCAATAAACTTTCAATAGGAGACAAAAAACAATGACTTTTCTTAAATCCCTTGATTNGTCATTGCGATGGGAAATATTAACAGTTAATCTCTCAAATTCACTATTAATACCCCGAAGCAATCTCATCAATTTCCAATTTTTTTCATCCCCAATAAACTTTCAATAGGAGACAAAAAACAATGACTTTTCTTAAATCCCTTGATTCTAAATTTTTCCTCGACAAAATCCCCTACAAACCAATGGGAAAATACGTTCACTTCCTGACAATTCGCATTACCGAATCTTACCCTTTATTTCAAACAGATGGAGAATTAAATAAAGCACGAGTAAGGGCAGGAATTAATAACAAAAATCCTATCAGTCGCTTGAGTATGTTTAAGAGAAAACAATCTACTCCAGAACGTTTAATAGGTCGAGAATTACTCCGCAATTATGGTTTTATGAAAGCTGAAGATTGCGAATATAACGTTAAATTTGCCATGGATAATCCTGATTGTATTATTTATGGTTTTGCCATAGGTGACTCTGGTTCAGAAAAGTCAAANTCCTGACAATTCGCATTACCGAATCTTACCCTTTATTTCAAACAGATGGAGAATTAAATAAAGCACGAGTAAGGGCAGGAATTAATAACAAAAATCCTAGCAGTCGCTTGAGTATGTTTAAGAGAAAACAATCTACTCCAGAACGTTTAATAGGTCGAGAATTACTCCGCAATTATGGTTTTATGAAAGCTGAAGATTGCGAATATAACGTTAAATTTGCCATGGATAATCCTGATTGTATTATTTATGGTTTTGCCATAGGTGACTCTGGTTCAGAAAAGTCAAAAGTTGTGGTAGATACTGCCTTTTCTATTACTGCTTTTGATGAATCTCACGAAACTTTTACTCTCAATGCTCCTTATGAAAATGGAACTATGACATCTAAGGGTGAAAATAATTCTAAACCAGGAGAAGTTACGAGTCGAATTAATCAGCAAGACCATATCAAACCCCAGGTTTTTTTCCCTAGTATTGTTACTTTAAAAGACCCCACTGAAGCAAATTTTTTGTATGTCTTTAATAACATTCTCCGCACTCGTCATTATGGAGCGCAAACCACCCGCACGGGAAGGGTAAGAAATGAATTAATAGGAGTAATTTTTGCCGATGGAGAAATTGTAAGTAATTTACGTTGGACTCAGGCAATTTATGACATTTTGCAAGCTGAGGAAAAGTTGAATATTCGCGACCCATTAGATGAGGATGATGTGGTTAATTCTGCTGAAAAAGCAATGGAAAATTTAATGGCAGAGGAATTTATTGTGCATAGTGATTTTGTTGGGGAAAAATTTGCTGATTTATTGCAAGAAGTTAAGTCAGTTATTGGTAATGAAGAGGGATTAAGACAGATGTTGAAAAAAGCGGATAATGAAGCTAAAGAATATGCAAAATTACATATAAAAGGAAAGGCAGAAGACAAGGGTAAAGCTAAGACAAATTCTAGTAAAAAATAAAATTTATAGAAATCGAAGTAAAGATTAGTAAGGTGCATCTCAATTTTGAATAAAGCCAAAAATTTATCGCTTTTCGGGAAAAGGAAACAGGGAATATAAAAAAGTATTTTTGCCAATATGAGATGCGCCAAATTAGCATACTTTTTCCTTCTTCCTTTTTCCCTCTCAAAATTAGCAGGAATTACGGAAAATATGAAATTATTTACTACCTATAAGGGCGAATGCCATTTCCTAAGATTATAGTCTGTAAACGCCCCTACTATAGGTGCTTCTGCGTAAGTCCTGATTAGTATACTTTTTCCTTCTTCCCTCTTCCCTCTTCCTTTTTCCTTCTTCCCTCTTCCCTCTTCCTTCTTCCTTCTTCCTTCTTCCTTCTTACTTCTATGACCTTAATTTATCGCCTAGAAATAGAACTCCATGACAACCTATATTTTGCCACTCGCGAAATAGGTAGACTCTATGAAACTGAACCTATAATTCATAATTATGCTCTCTGTTATGCCTTGGGATTAATAGATAGTGAAACCTACTCAACTCGCGTTCCTGAAGAACATAGTTATAGCTATTTTTGTCCGGTACAAATGCCAAAATATGAACAACATTTAAACCCATTAAATCAACAGAAAATTTATGTAACTCCAGGGCGTTCCCTTTCCCATTCTACTACTCTCAATACTTGGAAATATGCTGATAACCGCTATCATGTTGAAATGCAAAAAACGCAGAAAAATATCCCTAGTTTTGGCAGAAATAAAGAAATAGCTCCAGAAAGCATTTTTGAATGTTTTCTTATTTCTGAAAAACCGCTAAAACTGGCAAAATGGATTCGTCTAGGAAAATGGATGAGTAAGGCAGAAGTTAAAGTTAGAGAAACTCTAGATGTAAAAGTTTCAACTGCTGAAAAAGAATTTACTTTTCCCTTCCCTTTAAATCCTTTGGATGTGATGTTTTTCCATCAAGTAATTAGTTATGATGTGGTAAATATGCCTCCTGTAAGTCTAATTAAAAATGTCAAACTCAAGGGGAAATATTACAGATTTAATAATATAGATATTCCTGCTCAGATGGAATATCGTTTTAGTGTTACTTAACACGTTAAAAATGTAGGTTGGGTTTCATCCTTGAACCCAACATCTAATTTAAGAAATATTATTGAATTATTGTCAGAAATTTCACACTTTTATTGGTGGGTTACGGCGGATAGATAAATTAATTTTCAACAACCTAAATTATCTCCGCCTAACCCACCCTACTGGACTGACACACCTTAAATGGTGCAATAGATGTAGCTTGGGTTGTTTGCGTTAGCATTGCGCAGCATGGAACTGTTTGCGGAGCATTTCCAACGGAAAAACCCAACAAAAATTTTGCTCCCCCTACTCCCTTACTCCCCTACTCCCTAATGCACTAAATTAGCTGTGTCAGTCTACTACTGGGTTGTTTCATCTTAAATGGTGCGTTAGATAGGGAGTGTGGTCCGGGTGGGAAGTGTGGTCCGGGTGGGGAGAAAAAGACACCTAGAAACAAAAATCTATTGCACAGTTTTAGCTGAAACAGTC
>NZ_LGSU01001486.1 GCF_002260545.1 Hydrocoleum sp. CS-953
ATCTGATACTCTAATATTAAACTTATTAAACTTGATGTATTTACACAGATGTGATAAGGTGTTATAGTATAAACATCTAAACCATAAAACCGTAAACAACATTACTGCAGATAAAAAATAATCTTAAGTTGTAACGGTTGATTGGGACTTTACAGGGTCATCTACATAGAGGAAAGCGATCGCTATTGCTAGCGATACTTAGTCTTATTGCTTTCCAGAGTTGAACTATTCATATTTCATACCCCTGATAAAGTAGAAAAAGATGCCTAAAAAAGCCTATCTCAAATCCCACTTAAGCGAAACAGAAATCAAAAACCGCTATCTCCAAATTAGAGATAGAGTAGAATCTCGACGCTGGCACCTGCTGTGGTTAGTCTCTCAAAAGTGGACTATTAAAGAAGCAGCTCAAGCTTTGGGTCTTAACTATGATTATGCTAAGGATATAGTAAAAAGTTACAATCAAAAAGGGCCGGATGCAATTTTAAATCGACGGAAAACCCGGAAATTTTACCCTTCTCATGCTTTACTCAGTCCAGAACAACAAGAACAATTACGCATAGCACTTAAAAGTCCACCTCAAGACCAAGCAAGCTGGACTGGGCCAAAAGTAGCAGAATGGATTGCGAGGACTATTGGACGCGATCGCGTTTCTCCCCAGCGTGGTTGGGAATATATGAAAAAATGTAGTTCAAGTGTTTAAGAATTTAGAATTTAGAATTTATAATTCAGAATTCAGGAGTCAGAATTTAGAATTCAGTAGTCAGAATTGAGGTACGAAACCCAACTTACAAAACTGATAACTGATAACTGATAACTGATAACTGAAATGGCGCACCGATAAATCCTAAAAACCTAACCCCCCTGCCCCCCTACCCTACCAGGGAATGGGGGTGAATAAGCCTCTTTCCTCGCAGGAGAGAGGTTTTTATAAGTTTACAAACAGCTTCTAATGAGCATTCCTATTTTCTAATCTCTGCAATTTCTTTTTTGCCCACTCCCGCAGTTGTTCGTCTGAGTCATTTTCTGCTCTGTCTTGTAATAGTGGTAGGGTTTGCGGATGGTCTGGATATTGTTTGACTATTGCTTCTAGTACTATTTGTCGAGGGTTGTCTTGATACCGATATTTACGTTGAAAGGGGTCATTGAGGGTGGTGTGATGAAGCAATTCAAAAATTCCCGGTTTATCTTTCCAACCAGTAGCAATTTGTCGTACCGCTTCACGTCGCACAATCGAACTGTCGTCAGACTCTGCCCATTGTTTGAGTAATTCAAAAATTCCCGGTTTATCTTTCCAACCATTAGCAATTTGTCGTACCGCTTCACTTCGCACATACCTATCATCATCAGACACTACCCTTTGTTTGAGTAACTCTAAAACACCGGGTTCATGTTTCCAACCAGTAGCAATTTGTCGCACTGCTTCAGCTCGCACATAGCAATTCTCATTAGATTCTACCCATTGTCTGAGTAAATCTAAAATTCCCGGTTTATCTTTCCAACCAGTAGCAATTTGTCGTATCGCTTCCCGCCGCACACTCGAACTTTCGTCAGACTCTGCCGATTGTTTGAGTAATTCAAAAATTCCCGGTTTATCTTTCCAATCAGTAGCTATTTGTTGCACTGCTTCAACTCGCAAATCCGAATCTACTCTTTGTTTAAGTAGTTCAAAAATTTCCGGTTTATCTTTCCAAGCAGCAGCTATTTGTAGTACCGCTTCAAGTTCTGCACTTGAACTATTACCAGACTTTACCCTTTGCTTGAGTAAATCTAAAATTCCTGGCTCATGTTTCCAACCAGTAGCTATTTGTAGCACCGCTTCAACTCTCACATCCCAATTCTCATTAAACTCTACCCATTGTTTGAGTAACTCTAAAATTTCTGGTTGCTCTTTCCAACCATTAGTAATTTGTCTCACCGCTTCAACTCTTACACTCAAACTATTGTGAGATTCTACCCATTGTTTGAGTAAATCTAAAATTCCTGGTTCATGTTTCCAACCACTTGCTATTTGTCGCACCGCTTCCTGTCGCACATCCCAATTCAGATTAGACTTTACCCATTGTTTGAATAATTCTAAAGTTTCTGGTTTTCCTTTGCCTAAAGTAGCAATTTGTTGCATCGCTTCCCGTCGTACATCCCAACCATCATCAGACAATATCTGTTGCTTGAGTAACTCTATAATTTCTAGTTTGTCTTTGTCTAAAGTAGCAATTTGTCGCACTGCTTCCTGTCGCACAATCCAATTATTACGAGATACTAGCAATTGTTTGAGCCAGGTGTAGGTTAAAGGATCATCTCTCCAGGTTGCAGCCACTACTTGCACAGCTTGACCACGAATTTTACGACCTAAGGCTACATTTTTCTGATAAATTTCTTCAGATTCACTGTTATAGAATTTATAAGAATAACCACGGATATACTCAGTCAAATCTTTTAACCTTTTTAATAACCGATTTCCCACATCACCAATACTCTGACGACTCCTAACTTCAAACAAACACTTGCCAGCCAAAAATAAATTCTTAAACTCTTCCTCTTCCCCCTCTTGCTCCATCAAATAACTAATAATATCTCCCACAAACTTTGCATCTATCATCCCCGCAATTAAGCGCAAAACTTCATGCCATTTTTCATCCCGCCAATGGTTCCCAAAAACATCATTTATCAAATCATCTTGAGAAATTTTCTGTTCCTTTTCAAACTGCCAAACAAAACTCGAAGCACAAAAATATTCCAAAAAAGTCCGATGCACAAAAGCATAATACCCAGCGCCGACAAAACATAAAATAAAATTCCGATGCCGTAACTGTTCCATCAACGCCCTAGCGACAGTTCTTGCATCATTAATACCCATAACTTTTAAAGAATTAATGATAGTTTTTTCCAAATCATCTCCATGAATCAAATTACCAGCTAAACCTTCCTTATTCCCCTGCATAAAAAAAGCTACCTGACGCAAAATTGCCTGCTTATCTTTATAATCAATAGTCTTCGGGTTAAGATTCGCATCAACCAGCGTCCGTTCCATATCCCACTGCTGTAATAAAATCCGCGAAGCTTGATTATAAAGTTCAGCCCTATCTCTCGGCAATTCTTGATGACGATTCAAAATAGCCATCATAGTTAATAACAGGGGATTTTCCGACAATTCTTTAATAGCTGAAGAATTTTTAATTGCCAGTTTCAACCTTTCTCTTTTCCTCTCCCTTTCCGCCTCATCTTGATAAGTTAAATTGTGCCAACGTTGAATAAAATCCTCAACTTGTTCCGCTTCTAAATCTTGCAACATAAAATGATAAAACTCAGCATCCCGGAGTTTTTGTGGTTTATAACCAATCACCCGCGAAGTAACAATTACCCGCACATTTTTATAATTATTAGTAAACCGATGAATATCATTTATTACATCCTCTCGCTTGCCAGGGTCAAAAACTTCATCTAACCCATCAAATATCACAATTGCATTGCCATTTTGTAATTTTTCATGGAGTTCTTGTTGAGGAAAATGACAAACAACTCCACTACCTTGTTCCAGAAAATCTAGAAAATTCTTGCACTTATTCCCATCATGGTTCCGCACATAAGTCCGCAGTTCAATTAACAGAGGAATTGGCTTTAACGATAAATCTTTTCGAGGTAATTCAGCCCATTGTAGAGCAATATATTGTAATAAAGTAGACTTACCAGAACCGGGGTCGCCCAGAATAACTAAATATTTATATTTGTTATCTTCTATTAATTCCAAAACCGAGCGAGTTTGCTGTTCAAAATATCTCCGATGGCGACCTTCCAATTGTTCTGGAGAAAAATCTGACTCAAGCTGACCGCTATCTTTTAATTGCTTCAAATATTCTTTAGGAATCTCATGTATTTGAGGCATAAATTCTTGAGATTCTCGGACATTTTGAGGGATAAACATTCGCCATAATTTCAAATTATTATAACCATAACCACTCGTATCTAAACTTTCTAATTTGAGATTTCCATATTGTTCTCGGATTCCCTCTTGATGTTTTCTGAGGTCAAAATCTGGTTTAATTTCCGAGTTTTGATTTGCTAGTTTATCCAGATTTTCAGCATTTAATATTTCCCGTAATTCATCAGACTGCCGGATAATATTTTTAACATTTCTCCGATATTGCTTGGCAAGAAATTCCCAGTCAAAATCATCTGGTAAAGGTGGATTAATTTCGTTCCAGGTAGTAGCCAATTTATTAGTCTCTAAAAGTTTGAGATTATTATCAAAAGCACTAACCAAAACCTCTAAAACAGACCGATTTTTAATAAACTGTTTTAAAGGTTTAATATATTCCTTTAACTCACTTTCACTCAATTCAGCATTTTTTAACTCTTGCTTTCCCAAATCTAAAAAATCTTTAATTGCTTCTGCCGTAGCTTTTTTTAAAGGTTCTTTGTTTGCTATCCTACCAACAATATTAGAAATACCTTCTTTGCCAAAATCTTTAACATAATCTTCAGCAGTACCCTTAGCTAATTCTCCAATAACTTCCTGAGCAATAAATTTAACCGCTTCACTACCCCCCCAAGCAATTAACAATTCAATCATAATTATTCAATCTCTTATATGTTAGTTATTTTTAATTATAGTCATTAAAACTGTTGCTTGTTTGTAGTTGCGCTTTAGCGCCAGTTCATTATTGTAGTGGGATGAAATACCTAAAAATGTAGGTTGGGTAGAAAGAAGTGAAACCCAACAAAGTGTCAGTCCAGTAGGGTGCGTTAGACATCTAAAATATCAGGTTTGACAGAGATTTAACAATTTGTCGTAACGCACCGTTCTAGTAAGTGTTCGCTCCACTTATCTTTAGAATAAACCCAACAAAGCTTTATTAGTGTTGGGTTTGCTACGTCAACCCAACCTACTACAGTGACATATCTAAAATGTTGTAATAGTTCGCAGCAAAACCTAGTAAGTGTTCGCTCCACTTATCCGTAGAATAAACCCAACAAAGCTTTATTAGTGTTGGGTTTCCTACGTCAACCCAACCTACTACAGTGACATATCTAAAATGTTGTAATAATTCGCATCAAAACCTAGTATAGTAAGATAGTTAACCTTATATCAATTCATTTGAGAGATGTCATTTCAGTTATCAGTTATCAGTTATCAGTTAACAGTTAACAGTTAACTGTACCTCTGGCTAAACCCAGAGGCTTGACATAAGGAATATTCTATTTTTTTCATCCCCTTGAAAAGGGAGACTTGATACCTTTTTTTTTGTCATAAATAGTTCCATACTTTAGATTTTCAATAATTTCCTGAAATTACTATATTGTCAAAATTTTGAGGCTGTAAAATCTTACTTTTGACTTTTAACTTCCGTTGAATTATCCCCAAAATATATGGCTTCTGATTACCCAAAAAGATTAATTTTAATCACAGCATTTTTATCACTAATTCCATTAAGCGCTGCTCAATATTTACCTAAAGTTAGTAATAATTTTATCTCTACATTTTGGCAAAATACAA
This sequence comes from Hydrocoleum sp. CS-953, assembly GCF_002260545.1. Taxonomy (GTDB): domain Bacteria; phylum Cyanobacteriota; class Cyanobacteriia; order Cyanobacteriales; family Microcoleaceae; genus Trichodesmium. Next base: position 5,492 of record NZ_LGSU01001486.1, read on the forward strand.
CACCAAATAATTCCACAAATAATTCAGTTAATACTCCCACTCCTTCCCCCTCACCCTCTAAACCGCTAAAACCACCATTACCAACTTATCAAAACTTTGATATCGTAATTTATGGAGATGAACTTTAAGGAATATGTGCTGCTATTTGGGCGAAAAAAACATTAGGAACTACAGGCAAAGTAGTATTAATCCGTTCTAATTATGACCGTCAACCTTTAGGTGGTTTATTAACAAGAGGTGGGCTAGCTTATCTCGACTATGATAAAACCCCTGGTTGGCAAAATCAACCTTATTCTCAATGCTTTCGTAACTTTTTGAAAAAGGCAAAAGTTGTTGAAGCTTGTGTTACTCCAAACCTGGCAGCAAAAGCCATGAAAGAAATGTTAGAAGCGGCAGGAATTATGGTTATTTCTAATGCTTCTATTACTCCTTATGTAGAAAATAAAAAAATTAAATTTGTGCAGATAAATGACACAAATATTAGAGTCAAAGCTTCTACATTTATAGACACAACTCAAGATGCAGAATTAGCCAGAAAAGCAGGTGTACCTTATTCTTTAGGATTGGCATCACAAAACCATAAATTACAGAATGAAACTATCGCAACTTCTATTGTTCCGACTGTAACTGGTTTAAGTATTTACGATTTCCAAAAATTGGAATCAAAAATACTTTATAACCGCCAACTAATGGGAAAAATTAAGAATAAAATTCAATCTGAACAAACTCCTCTATATGCTAAATTTACCCTGGCTCAGTTTAGATTGCCAATAATTAAAACATATCAAGACGGCTATATAAATCGAAGTATTGCCTTAGCAGGAGCTTATCATCTTCATCGAAAACATTCATTTAATCTAGCTTTTTCATCAAGATTTTTATTTGATAAACTGAATATTTGTCGTCTAGGTAAACGTTCATTATCATTGAATGGATTTTTGTTTAAATATGACAGTAAAAAAGTCAGGCAAATAGAACTAAATGATTTTAAACCAACCCAAGAAATGATTACAGAAATGAAGGAAATTGAGGCTTGGTTAAGGAAAATTTCTGGAAAAGATATCAAAGTAGTTATTCCCTCAGAAGTTTATATTAGACATAGTTTAAATATTAGTGATGTTGTTGACCCATTGACAGGAAAATAAATTATTAAAGGTGGTACTTCAGCAGAGAATTATATTGGTACTTTTTCCTATGAATTTTATTTTCGGGGTGGTGTTAAAGATTTAGGTATCAACTCTTTGCCTCTACCTAAATACAACTTTGGTATTGAGAGTGCTTTAGCTAAAAATGTGAATAATTTAGCAGTTGTCGGGCGATCGTCTGGATATTTAGGAATTGCTGTAGCAGTATCACGAATTCAAACAATTAGTATTTATCAAGGGCAAGCAATAGGAGTTGCTGCTGCTATGGCTAATCAAAAAGGTATAACTTTAAATCAAATGACCTCTGCTGAAGTTAGAAAAAAATTAGAAAATTTAACAGGTAGGAAGACAAAATTAAAAGGTATAAATAGAAGTGGAAATAGAGATTATAGTCATGTCAAATAATTTTAGGTTCTATAATTCAGGACTTACGCAAAAAATGAAATTATAAACCACCTGTAGGGGCGTTTTGCTATCGCACAACTCCGTTAACGCTGCGCGACATATAAAGCGGAGCTTTGCGTTAGCACATGGCTATTCGCCCCTACTAGATAGCGGTGCGACCCCGCCTTTTATCTCAGATATTTATTGAAAAATTAGGCGTTGCTGAAATTTGGGGATGAATATCAAGTGGGATAGGCATCCTGCCTGTCCGAAAATATCAGGAACGGGCAAGATGCCCATTCCACAAAACTATTAAAATCATCCCGCATTTATGCAACGCCAAAAATAATGCTGCATTTCTTGATAATGATGTTTACTTTCTCTTCTTCAAAACACCACTGCCGCCTACAGCACCTAAAGCTAATAAACTGAAAACGGCAGTTGGTTCAGGTGTAGATGCGGGAGGTTCTTGACGTAAAGTGTATATGATATCTCCTGTACCAACTCCTTCTCCAAGAGTATCATATTCAAAGAAAGCATCTCCAAGGTCAAATAAACCTGGTATAAAAGAGAATACAGCATCTGTTGAAAAATCCAATCCTAGGAATTCACCATCCAAAAATACAACGTCACTAAATATGCCATCATTTTCAGTGTAGTTAACACCCAGAAAATCGAAACTGAGTTCTGATACAGATAACAATTCTTCACCACTTCCAGTTAATGCAGAACCGTCAAATTCAAAATATCCAGAGTATGTTTCGCCTGCTAAAGAACCGTCTAAATTATTAACTTCAAAATCATAAATAATTGAAGCTGCATTAACAGGGTTAGCATTAATTACAGTGATGCCAAGAACTGCACTTGTAGCAACGAAAGATAACTTTTGCAAAATATTAGTCATGGTTTTGTTTTTAGTAATAGAGAGGAAATGTTTGTTGTTTTTATGACAACTTCGGAGTGTTATAAGAAACCGGGTTTATGTAAAACATATATTAGTATGGTGGTATCTAATATAAACCCGGTTTCTGTTCTTCTTAAAAAATGAAATTGTCTGAATTATTTAGAGCTGTAGCCTCAACTCCTTCCACTAACAAGAAAGAGCGAGCGCGACCAGAACCAGCAGCACCATCAAGATCGATAGTCAAGATAGTATCTGCTCCACGGGAGGTAAAGCCAACGTAACCATCACTAATGGGGTCAACAACTACAGAAATAACATCATCTAATACTTCAACTAAGTCAATTTGATCGCTACCAACTTCAAAGTCAGTGATGATATCACCTGCATCTCGGAGGCCAGTATATACAAATGTATCGTTACCAGCACCACCAGTAAGAGTATCTCGACGTCGCAAACCAGTAATAGTATCATCTCCATCGGTTCCAGTTAAATTATCCCGACCAGCAGTACCCTCAATCACTTCTCCAGGAGTTGGTAAATTCAAACTAACAATTAATGGATCGTGGTCGCTTGCTCGTTGACTGGTTTCAGCAAATTCACTGTTCACATTAACAATGTCAAATTCAGCGCCTTCATTCAAGCTATCACTCACCAAAATATGATCCAAAGACTGAGAATTTCCTTGGAAGATGAAGGTATAACGCTCATCCTCATCTAGTATTTCTGTTTCTGTTAAGTTGGTCAGATTTTGTTCCAGGGTATCAAGTGGAGAAACAAACTCAAACTCGTTGAAATCTCCTAGCACTACAAGATTTGCATTGGGGTCAGCAGTTAGAGCATCTGCAACAAATCCTTGGACTGCGTTTGCTTGAGCTTGTCGCTCATCAAGACTACCGTTAACAGTTACGTCTTCCTGACGAGCATCAAAAGGTTGTTCAATACCGAGAATAGGCGCACTACCTCCCTTGGAGGAGAAGTGGTTACTAACAACACTAACTTCTTGACCGTTAAATTCAAAGTCGGCAACCAATGGTAAACGAGCGCCTGCAAACGCACTACCAGGATTTTGATCTCCAATGGTTTGAACGGAACCGTCAACTAAATCAACACGAGCATGGTTATACAAGAAGGCATTTCGGATATTTCCACCCGGTTGACCTCCGCTAGCACCATCTGTAATAAAGGTATTGTCAATAAACTGGTAAGTTGGACCACCCGCAGCAGATATCGCATCGACCAAAGTCTGGAGTGTAAGACTTGCAGAAGTAACACCGTCGTTAATCTCAGCTCCTGTATTGTCTTGGATTTCCTGTAACCCAATAATGTCTGGGGCATTTAGGTTATTGACAACTTGATCAGCAATAGCATCAAAGCGACCATTTCCAATATCATCATCAACGTCACGCGGATCATTGTCGTCCACAAGATTAATATCTTCAACTACTGGATCGAGGTTGAGAACATTGTAGCTAGCAACTGTTAGTCGATCACTGCTTCCTACTATGGAACTGACTTCAGGTTGTAAGTTAGCAGAGGTAATGTTGCTAGTGAAGTCTTCAGTAGGCAGAATTTCAAAGTTACCAAAACCATAGCTGACAACCCCCGTTACGTTACCCAGACTATCTCCAACATTAACATTGGGGAAGTCGAAGTCAAAAACTCCTGAATCTTCATCAATTTGAACTTTTTCGGGGTTGAAGTCGTTAGGGCTGATGTTGAGCGTGCCGCGATCGCTAATTCCTGTAGCACCTACACCATCATCAACAACGGTAAAGATTTCACCGAAGCGGTTTGTCGGAGCAACGGCAACTACATTTTGAGCAGTGACTCGCATTCCTTCTAAAGACTCGAAGAAGTCAATACCATCAGTTATGGGATCAAAGCTGGCAAAAGCATCATCATCAATATTTTCTGTTGGAGGTACACGACCACCAGAACCTATTATGACTGCATCAGGAAGAGCATTACCACTGGAAAGATTCGTGACTGTAGCACCACTTATCTGAGTAGTTGATAGGTTGCGAGTAGAAGTACCACCAGGAGTAAACTCAGATACTGTACCATCAACTTGTAGTTCATCACCTACATTGACTCCAGGCGCTGAACCAGTGAATACAAACAAAGCATCAGAGGTAGCAATATCACCATCTCCTGTTGGATCTTGTAGATAGAAACCATTACTATCTACTGCTGTGACAATACCTGTGGTAGTAACTGCTTGACCTTCTAAAGCGGAGGTGTGACCTGCACCTTGAATGTCGTAGATAGCAGTTAAAGTTGGTTCTTCACCACCGCCACCATGATCAAAAGTTCCAGCAGTCGGAGTATTATCGGCACCCAAGAAGAAATCACTAATTACAAAGTCACTAACTGTATCTGTATCGACTCCATCAGTAACTCGGCGGGCACCAGCAGGGAAAAATGAACCATCGGGGCCGATAACAGGAGCATCAAAGAAGAAGGTATCCCCTGCATCACCATCTGTAAGAGCAACAGTATCAATAACAACTTCGTTGTCTGTAACTGAAGTACCAGAAATACTGCCAGTTTCAACTAAAGCAAAAGTCGAACTACTATTTTCTAGGAAATTACTACTAATCTCAACATTCGGAGCAACTGCATAGTTATTTGCTAAACCTGTGGGGTTTCCAATTAAGAAAAAGCCGTTATCGCCGATAGTATGGGTAGAGTCAAAGTCAAATTGAGCGTCAATTGTGCCTGGACCGAAACTATCCCCTTCTACGGCAATGAAACTTAAGCCATCCAATGATGTACCAGGTGTGCCAAATATTTCGATAAATTCAGTGTCATCTACTCCGGCATGACTAACGAATACTTCATTGATAACTGGGTTGGAGGCGCTACTACCAACGCTGAAAGCATCTGTAGGCATTGTTGGTCTGTTGCCATTGTCTCCAGACCAATTAGAGTTATCACTGATGGCTGCTAATAATTCTGCTTGGGTACCAGAAGTGATACCTGTATAAATAGCATTATCAATTTCGTCTAAAGCTACTGCTGTTTCACCATTGACTAAACCTGTGGGTAGGGCAGAAGTATTGGAACTGGTGGAGTCAGACTGCCATACTCCGGGGTTGCCTTCACTGTTGAGAGCATAAATAAAAGTGGGGTTGCTACTATCTCCTTGGTAAGCAATAATTTGGTCGCCACCAGTTGCGAATGCAATACTACTGACAGTAGGATTAATTATTGTTCCAGCAGCAATATCTGTGGGTGCTGTCCAAGTAAAAGTGCCTTCATTAGCTCTGAAAGTACCAGCAGCTTGCCAACCGTTATCGGTAAAGTTAATTTCTGTACCTGCACCAATATCTACTAATGGTGTAAACGCAAATTCGTCGGGGTTGTCAAAGTTAAAGCCAACAATGGCTATATCACCTGCTGATAATGTTGTTGCAGCCATTTCTATTTCCTAATTAATTGGATGTATTTCTATTGGACAAAAATGTAAAAATTACCTGTGATTCTCTTTAATGTATGAGTAAGATCACACAAAACTAAGAAAGAATTGCTCAGAAGTTGAGCATCTTCTGAGTAACTACTTAAATTACTTAGTTAATCTAAACAAATCTATCTTGTCTTTTGGTTAAATTCAGGTTAAAATATCAGTATTTTTACAGAAGCTTCATTTGATCTATCAATATTTGTGAAGATTATGTAAAGTCAATAAATTATTGGAAATTATTGGTTGCAAAAACCTTATTGCCATGTTAAAATCAATTCCTTTGATCTGCCTATACAGTACAAAGAAACCGAATTTATTGCCCTAATTATTGGTTTTCTAACTAACTTTTATCAAGAAACCCTATTTCTACCCAAGTCCTCAGCTAGTTAAGACACACCGACTACCATTAACTAATATCGAACACATGATAACTCCATGCAGGCACATCCAAATACAGACCTCGTGAAATTAACTTATCTCCCAAGCGATCATAACTAATATCACTCATTAAATCCTGTAGTCGATACCTTTCACCTCTGAGACTCTCAAAAGGAAGTAAAACATAACATTGACTTTGTTGGGGAGCATAATTAACTGTTATTAATAAAAGTCGATCATCTTTTCCTTTCCAGACAAAACAAATAAAATTATTCCATGTGTAATTTCCTTCCCATGCAGCTATACATTCGAGTAACTGCCAATTTCCCTCACGGACAATATCTAAAGCTAAACAATCTAATAATTGATGATAAAATCTCTCTAGGTTGGGAACAGTAGCTTCTTGAGGAGCGTGACATAAGTGCATCGAAATTTTCTGAGACCAACCTTGTAACTGACCTTGATGGAAAAATTTTAAACCAGGGGTAAAATAACTCAAAATGGCAGCAGCTTGATGAACTCTTGGTGGAAAAGTTCCATTTGCCCTCGGTTCATCGTGATTTTCGATAAACCGTGCTAACTTACTTTGAAAATCAACAGCAGCATAAAGATGCAGTCTAACTGGAATTGCCTGCTGTTCCCGGAGGCGATCGTATAACAGTTTGTCATAAGTATAATCAAATCCTAACTGTTGTAGTTCCCATTCCAAATTCCAATACACTTCTGCCATAAAAGTAAAATCTGGATGTTGCTGTTTAACTTGGGAGATGGCATTAGACCAAAATGGTTCCACTGAAATACCCCAAGTCTTCTCAAAAATAGCTGGTAATATTAGCATTGCCATATCGCAGCGAACGCCATCGCACAAATGAGCAACATTGAATAACTCTGCTAACATCGCCTCCTGTAATTTAGGGTTGCTGTAGTTCAGTTGCAAAGTATCAGGCCAACCTGGAAAATAGAGGTCTCTTCCATGAGCAAATATTTGGCTACCTGCTGGCAATTCTACTTGTATATAATTCTGGGGTTCTCGTTCGATATCAGCTTGGGTTCCCTGAATATAAAAGTCAGGATTTGTTTGTACCCAAGGATGGTCGAGGGCAGTATGGTTGGGGACAAAATCAAGCATAAGTTTTAGCCCTCGTTGATGGAGGCGATCGCGCAGTCGCAGCATAGCTTCATTGTCACCCAGGTTTTCATGGATATGATAACCAGTTACCGCAAAACAAGACCCACAAATATAATCTTCTTGAAAGTCATCACCAAAAAGTTCTATAGCTTCTTTTCGCCAATCAGGATTTGCACGAGAAATATCTCGCCCCATTATTCCTGTTTGCCAAACTCCTAAAAAGTACACCCAGTCAAATCCTATGTTTGCTATTTTATCTAGTTCATCATCGGGAATATCATCTAAGGTGGCATGACGACCTAATTTTTGCGATATTTGGTTTAGCCAAACACGGGTGTTAACTTGATATAGGGAAGGATTAATCATATAATTTTATGTCCGGTTTAATAGACATCTCCAGAAAAGAGGGAACAGGGAGAATTCATTAATTGATAATGGATAATTGATAATTACCTCTGGTTAAAACAAATGCGGGAATTGAAGGTCGATAAATATCCTAACACTTTTTTTCCCCTATCCAAGGGGAGGCTTCAAGGCGCGAATTATTTAATTATTAATTATTGATAATTCGGTAATTGATAATTTATGGATCAGAATTGATCTGAAAAAGAGGGAACAGGGAACAGGGAACATGGATGAGTCAGGACTCAGGGAGAAGGTATTAAGAGGAGAAATTTTTTTTATCACTAATTAAGCGGACATGATATAATATCAAGTTATCAAGTAGGGTTACAAATGTTAACTTCTCTTGTTGGGTAGCATTCAGCTATTAGTGGTTAGCAAGCAAGCCTCCTGGGTGGTAACTGCGTTAACAGCAAATAACGAATAATTCTTTCTCAGGTTAAAAGACTATACCTTTAGTCATAACTTTTAATTCTCCTTGAAGACTAATTTCTTCTGACAAGATCATCATATTAGTGAGTTAATAACTTATAGCTGATAGCTGTTTAGCGTTCCGCACAACTTTCCGTTCCGGAATGCTCCGCAAACGTTAACGCGGAGCAACATGGAAAGCGGAGCATTCCCTATACGAAAAAGCGCAGCTCTGACCCAGGAGGCAAGAGGCTAGCTGACAGCTGTTTGCGCAGCATTCCGTAGGAAATGCTTACCTTGTTGGAGATTTATGGGTATTGAAAACTATAGCAATATTTACTGTCATCCCTCACCTTGAGCAACAACATTTTCCTCTGACGCCAAAAATAGTTTCTGCACATTTACTTGGACTCCCAGAGTGAATATGAGGGTTAGCATATATAATGTCAGGGCAGCCCATAAGAGATGGGCACTCATAATACTCCAAGCATAGAGAGCTAATGGTAAAAATCCCAAACCAAAAGCAGTTAAAACAGAATTTCGTATTTGCCTTCCTTGTTTGAGACCTATAAAGTATCCTTCTAACATAAAAGCGATCGCTGTTGAGACCAGCAAAGGAAATAACCAAGGAGTATAACTATTGATTGAAGCACTAATCTCACTACTATTTGTGAGTAGTCCAAATACAGTTTCAGGAAAGAAGAAAGAAACTGAAGCAAAAATTAAGGCTATGGGAATACTGTGAAGTGTGGCAACAATGAACACGGGCAAGATTTTTTCTGTCTCACCTTTTCCTTTAAAGTTTCCGATCAATGTCTGTACAGTCATCCCAATACCCTGAATTGAAAATTGACTTAACAGAGCAATTTGTAGAAGTAAACCGTTTTCAACTAAAATATTTGTCCCTATAACCGCACTTAAATTTGTAAATATGGAATAAGTGGAAATTAGAACTAAAAATCGAATCAAGATATTACCTTTAAGAGCAATTGTTGCTTTTAACGCCTGGCGATCGAAAAAATCGGCGATCGCTACAGGAATATCTTTCCAGTTAATACTAAGTCCAACGGCAATTAAGGCTACTAATAATGCTAAAATTTGACTTATTGCTGTTGCTAAACCTGCTCCGGTACTTGCCCATTGCCAACGATATATAAATACATAGTCTAGTGCTACATTAGAAATATTAGCGACTAACGACATTAGTAAAACAATGAAATTTTTTTCCCTTCCCAGAAACCAACCAATCAGAACAAAATTTAGTAAAACTGCTGGTGCCCCTAAAATACGAGCATTGAAATACTCAATTCCTGATGCTTCAATAGTGCTAGAACCACCTAAAATTGCAAATCCCAGTTTTTGGATGGGATATTGCAACAGTAGAATGGCAAATCCTATGGCTAAGGCGATCGCTCCACTCCGCAAAGCTGCCAGCAAAATATCTTTATTATCCTCTCGTCCCACAGCTTCGGAGGTAATAGCATTTGTACTTGTCCGCAAAAATTTTAAAATTCGATACAGATAGTCAAATAAAATAGTAGCTAAAATTACCCCTGCCAAGTACCGTAGGTCGTTTAAATGACCTAGAAACGCACTATCACATAAACCAGCTAAGGGAACCATCATATTAGAAAAAACGCTAATACTGGCAAGTTTGTAAAAGCGGGGTAAGAAACTTTGATATTGAGATGGTAAAGTCAAGTTCATAGATTTCTTGTATATTTAGTTTAGCTATCACAAATAGGAAACCGCTTTAATCAGTTTTAGACTACATTCATTCTAGGGTAAGATTTAAGTTTATTTAAACCATTCAGGACTTACCCATGATGTAGGAAAAACTAGAATTTGAGATTGCTACCCTGTCTGTCGCAATGACAAAAATACTTTGTACTGCCTAAGTCTTACCATTAATTTTTGGGTCTGCATTTATCCAACTGCGGATATAGCAAAGTTATTTGGCATTCGTCAATTAATGTATGATTTTGTAAGACAATCAATAAATTTTATAGCTTTCCAGCATTTTTTCACACCCAAAATGAGCAACGCTACTTATTTATAGTATTTATTTTTTGGTCTACGTTCATCCAACTTCCGATACACATCTCGTAACTCAACATTATGATGTGCTAGAGCCACTAAAGTATGGTAAAATAAGTCGGCCGCTTCCGAAGCGATCGCCTCTTTCTCATCATCCTTACAAGCCATTACCACCTCTGCCGACTCTTCCCCAATTTTCTTAAGAATTTTATTATCTCCTCCAGCAAATAACTTACAAGTATAAGAACCCTCCTGGGGATGGTCACGGCGATCGCTAATTACATCAAAAACTTGAGATAACATATCTGCTGGTGGCTTCACAACCTCTCCATCCACCTGATGAAAACAACTCCTTTCCCCTTTATGACAAGCAATATCCCCCACCTGATCCACTCCTACTAATAAAGTATCGCTATCACAGTCGTAGCGCATCCATTTAATATTCTGAAGATGACCAGAAGTTGCACCCTTATGCCAAAATTCTTGCCGAGAACGACTCCAAAACCAAGTTTGCCCAGTTTCTAGAGTTTTTTGTAATGATTCCTGGTTCATCCAGGCCATCATCAAAACTGTACCATCTAAATAATCTTGAATAATAGCGNCCTACTAATAAAGTATCGCTATCACAGTCGTAGCGCATCCATTTAATATTCTGAAGATGACCAGAAGTTGCACCCTTATGCCAAAATTCTTGCCGAGAACGACTCCAAAACCAAGTTTGCCCAGTTTCTAGAGTTTTTTGTAATGATTCCTGGTTCATCCAGGCCATCATCAAAACTGTACCATCTAAATAATCTTGAATAATAGCGGGTACAAGTCCCTGTTCATTATAACGAACCTGCTCCACTGGAATCAATTGACCTAAACCTACTGGTTGGGAGATAGACATTATGTGCCCCAAAAAATTTGTTTGTATATTCGGAGTTTAGGATATCTTTTAAGTATTTTCTGAATGTTTAATCTTAAATTTTAATTTGTTTTTGGCTTTTATCATAAAATAAATAAATTGTCAAAAAATCCCTTCATAATTCTCCAAAATTTACTGTAAATATACACTCACTCCAATGATTTTCGGACTACTTTTCTGAAACAGGAGGAAAACCAGAAGCAAAAGAAAAAGTTATTCTTGCTCAAAGCAAAATAGTAGATTTGGCAGAAGGAAATGAAACAGCANGAGTTTAGGATATCTTTTAAGTATTTTCTGAATGTTTAATCTTAAATTTTAATTTGTTTTTGGCTTTTATCATAAAATAAATAAATTGTCAAAAAATCCCTTCATAATTCTCCAAAATTTACTGTAAATATACACTCACTCCAATGATACAATTAACCAAATTATAGATATAGGTTTATATTAATTTGGTGATAATATAAAATCCCCATATTGGGATTGAAATAAACACAAATTCAGGAGACTAAAATTGGTAGTTACTACACTTAATACCACTAAATCCGAAGAAATTTTTGCAGCAGCTCAAAAACTCATGCCAGGGGGAGTTAGTTCTCCGGTCAGAGCATTCAAATCTGTTGGTGGCCAACCAATTGTATTTGATCGGGTTAAGGGAGCTTACATTTGGGATGTTGATGGCAACCAATATATTGACTATGTTGGCACTTGGGGACCTGCTATCTGTGGTCATGCTCACCCAGAAGTATTAAATGCTCTGAAAGAAGTTTTGGAAAAAGGCACAAGTTTTGGCGCCCCCTGTGCTTTAGAAAATACTTTGGCTGAAATGGTTATTGATGCGGTACCAAGCATCGAAATGGTCCGCTTTGTCAACTCTGGTACAGAAGCTTGTATGGCTGTACTGCGTTTGATGCGAGCTTTTACAGGTAGAGATAAAGTAATTAAATTTGAAGGTTGTTATCATGGCCACGCTGATATGTTTCTTGTGAAAGCTGGCTCTGGTGTGGCAACTCTAGGTTTACCAGATTCTCCTGGAGTACCTAAGTCTGTAACTAGCAATACTTTAACTGCTCCTTACAATGATTTGGAGGCAGTTAAGCAACTATTTGCCGAGAACCCTGACCAAATTTCTGGTGTTATCCTGGAACCTGTAGTTGGTAACTCTGGATTTATTACACCAGATGCAGGTTTCTTGGAAGGGTTACGGATGATTACCCAGGATAACGGTGCGTTACTTGTGTTTGATGAAGTGATGACTGGATTTCGTATTGCTTATGGTGGCGCTCAGGAAAAATTTAATGTTACTCCAGATTTGACAACTTTAGGCAAAATTATTGGTGGTGGTCTACCTGTGGGAGCTTATGGCGGTCGTCAGGATATTATGTCGATGGTTGCTCCAGCAGGTCCGATGTATCAAGCGGGTACTCTTTCTGGTAATCCTCTGGCTATGACTGCTGGTATTAAGACTCTGGAATTGCTGCATAAACCAGGTACTTATGAGCAATTAAACAAGATTACTCAGAAACTTGCTGACGGGTTATTGGCTATTGGAAAAGAAATTGGTCTTCCTATTTGTGGCGGGCATATTAGTGCAATGTTTGGTATGTTTTTCCATCAAGGACCTGTTCACAATTATGATGATGCGAAAAAGTCGGATTTGAGTAAGTTTAGCAAGTTCCACCGAGGAATGTTGGAGCGTGGAATTTATTTGGCTCCTTCTCAGTTTGAGGCAGGGTTTACTTCTTTAGCGCATACTGAGGAGGATATTGACCGGACTTTGGCTGCTGCAAAAGAAGTGATGTCTAGTCTTTAAGAGTTTTTTAATGGGTAATGGATGATTTTTCAGTTTTCTATTACCCATCTAAAAGTTGGTTATTTCAGTTATGACCAATCAGTTATCAGTACATTGGGCTGAAGCCATGACCTTGAAATATTGAAGTTTATTTTTTTCATCCCCTATCCAAGGGGAGGTTATTGACCTTATTTTGTGGTGAATGCTTCGTTTTAAGACAGTAGGTATAATAAAAGTTATACATAAATATAGTCATATATAGTCAAGTAACGTCAAATATCTTCGTTGATTTATACAAGCATAGCTACTAAATATTTGACAAAATTTAATAACTCCAAGGCCAAAGGTTTAATAGTATCATGAAATTGGCAGTTGAGTTTCAGACTAAATAATCAGAACAATTCCGCGCGTCCTCGAATCCTAATATAATTTTAACAAGAATGATTTATGAGATTAGTTGAGAAACATATTATTCAGAAC